>NZ_JBFUFC010000282.1:0-3548 GCF_056403635.1 Microbacterium sp. P2_F9
CGGCTGGATCTCGTGGGAGACCCAGAACGAGCAGATCGGCGCGCGGCCGTTCGATCGCTTCCCCGACGGAGCCCCTGAGGGCGCGATCGTCTGCCGTTGGGGCGAATCCCCCGACCTCGCGACCGACAACCTCATCGATCTCGCGTGGACGCCCATCGGGACGGATGCCGCGACCGCTGCGCAGCAGGTGCTCGTCGCTGAGGGCTATCAGCGCGTCGACGCACCGGAGGGCGTCTACCTCGCGATGCCGGCGACCAGTGGACCAGGCGACTCGGAAGGCTTCGGCGACAGCTACCTCTTCACCCCCGACGATGTGCGGTGGGCGATGACGAAGGCCGACCTCGCCTACATCAAGGCTCCAGACGAGGCCGGCTGAGGCATCCGTTCGGTGGCGTGTCAACGCCGCGGCGTAGAGTCGCTCGCATGAGCGAGGTCGTCATCACCGTCCGCGGCGAGCACGAAGTGCGTGCMGCACCCGAAGAAGGAGTCGTGCGCATCTCGGTGCGCGCCGAAGGCCACGAGCGGGGGCCCGTCGTCGAGCGGATCGCCTCGCTCGCCGACCCCATCCGCGGCGATCTGGCCGCACGCAGAGAGCAGGGAACCCTGCGCGACTGGTCGAGCCAGCGGGTGGCCGTCTGGGCGAACCGCCCCTGGAACTCCGAGGGCAAGCAGCTCGCCCTCGTGCACTACGCCTCGGTGGAGTTCATCGCAACCTTCACCGACTTCGCCGCGATGTCCTGGTGGGTCGCCGACCTGGCCGAGCGCGATGGCATCCAGATCGACGAGGTCACCTGGCAGCTCACCCGCGCGACCGCGCAGCGGGCGGAAGCGGATGTCGCGGCCGCCGCCGTCCGCGCAGCGGTCGATCGCGCCACCGCGTACGCTGCCGCGATCGGACTTGCGACGGTGACGCCGCTCGAGATCGCGGATGTCGGGCTCCTCACGCGCAACGAYTCCCCCGGGGCGCCGGCCACGGCGATGATGCGTGCGGCCTTCGCCGCGKACACCGGCGGAGGCGCCGGCATCGAACTGCAGCCKGAGGACATCGTGGTGACCGCTGCAGTCGAGGCGCGCTTCACCGCCAGTTGACCGATCCCACCGCTTACAGGGTCGTCGGGTGACGCGAGACGGAGGGTCTGCACCCCGGGTTATCGTTGCTCGGTGAGCCCAGCGACAGTGCGCCCCGGTATGGCCGAACGACTCTCGCGGATGATCCAGCTGCCGACGGTCTCGGCCGAGCTCGACAGCCGGGGCCCGGAGCCCTTCGAAACGTTCGTCGCCCTCATCGCCGAGCTGTACCCGCGGGTGCACGCCACGCTCGTCGTTGAACGACACACCGAGTTCGGACTTCTGATGCGCTGGCGCGGCCGCGCCGAGGCATCCGATTCTCCCCTTGTGCTCATGGCGCACTACGACGTCGTGCCCGTCGACGAGAGCGACGACTGGACCTACCCGCCCTTCGACGGACGGATCGCGGACGGATGGGTCCACGGGCGGGGGGCGCTCGACGACAAAGGGCCACTCCTGGTCATCCTCGAGGCCGTCGAGAATCTGCTTGCCGACGGCTTCGTACCCGCCCGAGACATCTGCCTCTCGTTCGGTGGCAACGAAGAGACGTACGGCGCTGCGGCCCAGGCGATCGCGGAGTCGCTGCGTGGGAGAGGCATCGTCCCCTGGCTCGTCCTCGACGAAGGGGGTGCGGTCGTCGATGCGCCGCTGCCGTTCGTGCCCGGCCGATCCGCGATGATCGGCGTCGGCGAGAAGGGCGTGCTCACGGTGCGGCTCACCGCGCGAGGCGAGGGCGGGCATGCGTCGGCGCCACCGTCCCTCACGGCCGTGGGGCGAGTCGCCCGGGCGATCGACCGCCTTGATGCGCGCACGTTCGCCCCACACACCCCGCGCGCGATCTCGCGGATGCTGTCGCGGCTCGCATCGCAGACTCCCGGACCGGCGAGGCTCCTGCTGCGCGCCCTCGCCGGCGCGCCCTGGATCACGGCGCGAGTCTTCGCCCGGCTCGGCGGCGAGCCCGCAGCGCTCGTGCGGACGACCGTCGCCGCGACCATGCAGTCCGGGGGCACGGCGGCGAATGTCCTGCCCTCGCAGGCGTCCGCGACCCTCAACCTGCGGCTCGCGCTTGGCGATAACGTCGGTCGCACGGTGGCCCGCGTGCGGCGCCGCATCCGGGATCGTCTCGTCATGGTCGAGGTGCTCGAGTCCAGCGAACCATCCCCCGAGTCCGCGACTGACAACGCGCAGTTCGCCCTGCTCGAAGACGCCCTCGCGGTGTCGCATCCGGGAATTCCGGCGGTGCCGTACGTCATGATGGCCGCGACGGATTCGCGGCACTTCCACACCTTCACCCCCGCGGTCTACCGCTTTGCCCCGCTGGAGATGTCGAACGCGCAGCGCGCGTCGATCCACGGCGTGGACGAGCGGGTCGAGATCGCCGCCCTCGAGCGCGGCGAGCGGTTCCACCGCGCCCTCATCGAACGACTACAGTGATCGCACCCGAAAACCGCACCACGAAGGAGGCGCGATGACGCGCGCCGTCACACTGGGCACACTCGCGACGGTCGTCGGCTTCCTCGCCTTCGTCGAGTTCACGAGCGGCGTGCTCCAGGGCTATTACACGCCGATGCTCACCGACATCGCCCGGCACCTGGGCATCCACGATGCCGACGTGAACTGGCTCGAAGGCGCGCAGCTCATGCTCTCCGCTCTCGTCGTGCCCGCGTTCGCGAAGCTCGGCGACATGCTCGGCCACAAGCGGATGCTGCTGATCTCGACCGCGCTCACGGCCGCCGCGGCGCTCGTGCTGCCGTTCACCGACTCGTTCGGCCTCTTCCTCGCTGCGTGGGCGCTCATGGGGTTCTACGTCGTATGGCTGCCCCTCGAGATCGCCCTCATCTGGTCACGGTCGAGACGGATGCCTGGGCGCTCGGTGATCACGGCGCGCGCAGCCGGCTTCCTCGTTGCAGCCCTCGAGACGGGCGCGATCGTCGGCGCCCTCGTCGGCGGCGCGCTCATCGACACTTTGCCGCTCACCGTGGTGCTGCTCGTGCCGGCGCTCCTTATCGTGGTGTGCTTCTTCGTGATCCTGTTCGGGGTGAAGGAGTCGCCGGAGCCGACCGGCGGGCACTTCGACACCGTCGGCCTCGTGCTGATCTCGCTCGCGCTCATCAGCTTCACCGGGGGGCTGAGCCTGCTCCGCCTCGAAGGCGGCCTCATGAACCCCTGGTCCTGGGCTGTGGTCGTGCTCGGCGTAGCGCTGGTGGCGCCTTTCGCGTGGTGGGAGCTGCGCAGCGACGACCCGCTGATCGACGTGCGGATGTTCCGCTCTCCCGCGCTCGGTCCGGTGTTCCTCACCGCCGGGCTCTTCGGCGTCAGCGTGCTAGGCGCGCAGGCGCCGCTGTCGACCTTCGCGCGCACCGACCCGGAGGTCTACGGCTACGGGCTCGGCACAACGGGGTTCGCGACCTCCCTGATCATCGGGATCTACCTCGTCGCCATGATCACCGGGGCACTCCTGTTCCCGCTCATCGCCCGGC
>NZ_JBFUFC010000283.1:0-3535 GCF_056403635.1 Microbacterium sp. P2_F9
GGCGGGCCCGCGTGGTGCGGACCCGCCCGACCGTCTCAATGGGTCAGCTCAGCACCCGCTACTTGGCCCACGCGTCCATGTCGGCCTGGATCGACGCGCGAGCGTCCTCGTAGCCGGCATCCTTCAGCGCCTGGCGCATCTCGGCGATGGCCGCAGCCGGGTCGTCGAACTTGCCGAAGGCCAGCTGGGGGACGTACTGCGTGAGCACGCTGCTCATGGCCGCCAGCGTCGGGTCGATCGCGTCCTTGTTGATGAGGAGGGTCGAGTACGGGTAGTCCTCGGCGACCGCGTCGAGTGCGTCGTAGATCTCCTGCTTGTTGGGCGCGTCGGTGACCTTGTCCAGCTCGAACTCGTCCATGCGTCCGGCCCAGAAGTTGGAGCCGAGCGAGTCGGTCGACGAGTCGTAGCCCTCGGGGTAGCCGAGCTTGCCGTCGTCCGTGACGATGTAGTCGGTGCCCTCGATGCCGTAGTTGATGAGGCGGTAGTCCTCTTCATCGTTGCGGAGCAGGTCGTAGACCTCGAGTGCCTTCTCCGGGTGTGCGGAGTAGGCGCTCACACCCATGGCGCCGTGAGTCAGGATGTCCTTGAAGACGTTCCCGTTCTCCTGGCCCCAGTAGAAGAACTTCGGGTCGGAGCCCGGCTGCTTCTTCGACAGGTTGTCGTAGATCTGCCCGATGAACGTCTGCGTGTGGTGCTGGTCGACGCCGGACAAGCCGGCGTACAGCTCCTCGCGCGTGTCACCGTCGTAGTTCGCGGCGTCCTCACGCCACACGCCGATGTCGTTCCACTTCTTCGCGTTTTCGGCGGCCTCGAGCAGCTGGTCGCCCTCCATGAACCACGAGGTCACCGTGTTCGGGTCGGCCTCGGTCGTCTGGAACGGGTAGTAGTTTCCGGCGCTGACCTGCTGGATCGTCTGGAAGTCGCTGTGACCCTGGATGTAGCCGGTGATGTCGGCGTAGGCGTCACCCGCGACGTCCCACGGGTACGCCTCGGGCTTGTTGTCCTTGACCCACTGGAAGTACTTCGTGAAGTCCTCGAACTTCGTGATCTCGCCGTTCTCGAAGCCGGCCGCCGTCGCCCAGTCACCGCGGTAGAAGAAGCCGTGGTTCGTGTACTGGGTGAAGTTGTCCTCCGGGATGAAGTAGATCTGTCCGTCGTCCAGCTTCGTCAGGTCCCAGTGCCCATCAGCGTCGACCTGTGCCCACGTCTTCGGGGCGTGCTCCTTGAGCATGTCCTCCGACAGCGGGAGGAAGGCGCCCTTTTCGGCGTTCTCCCACGCGAACAGCCAGTCCGTGGCCGTGGTGATGAGGTCGACGTTGTCGTCGCCCGACAGCAGCTGCAGGTTGTACTGGGTCTGCCAGTCGGCCCACTCGACGTAGAACAGGTCGAGCTTCGCGTTGGCCTGCTCGACGAGACGCTCGTTGAGCTTGTCCAGCATCGCCTCGAGGCGGCCGTTGGTGGGCTTGTCGCCGAGCACGAGCATCGTGATCTCGGTCGGGTCGCCGCCCTCCGACTCCTCCGATGAGGATCCGGCGCATCCCGCGAGTGCGGTGGCGCCCAGGCCGAGCGCGAGGACCGCCGCTCCTGCCCTGATGAATTTCCTTGCCATTGTGAGGCTCCTTTGGCTCTCAGTACTGGTGGTTGCAGTGGTGCCGCCTCTACGGGAGGCGTATTGGTGCGCGACCGATCTTCGGTGGTCTGCCGCGCATCGTCAGCAGCGGCGGGTCAGCCCTTGACGGCGCCGACCGTGATGCCGCTGACGAAGTATTTTTGGACGAAGGGATAGAGGAAGAGGATGGGCACCGTCGCCACGACCGCGCTGGCCATCTTCAGGGTGTTGCTCGGCAGATCCGTGATGCTGACGTTCGATCCGGCGACCGAGTTGCGCAGGGCATTGGCCGTGTTGATCACGTTGTACAGGTAGTACTGGAGCGGTTTGAACTCGACGGTGCTGCCCAGATAGAGCGACGAGAGGTACCACTCGTTCCAGTAGCCGAGGGCGAGGAACAGTCCGACCGTCGCCAGCGCCGGCTTCATCATCGGCAGACACAGCTGGATGAAGATCCGCATGTCGCCGGCGCCGTCGATCTTGCCCGACTCGACGATCTCGTAGGGGATGGTGCGCATGAAGTTCTTCATCAGGATGATGAGCCACGGGGTCATGAGCAGCGGCAGGAAGACCGCCAGGTAGTTTCCCCGCAGCCCGAGGTCCCGGCCGATCCACAGGAAGGTGGGCGCGAGGCCGGCCGAGAACAGCGTCGTGAAGTAGATGAAGAAGGCGATGTAGTTGCGCAGGCGGAAGTCCTGCCGATAGAGCGCGAAGCCCGTCATCGCGATGATGAACAGCCCGATCGCCGTGCCGGCGACGGTCATCACGATCGTGACGACATATGAGCCGATGATCTGCCGCGGCGCTCGGAAGATGTACTCGTACGCGGTGAACGTGAAGTCCTGCGGGAGCAGCCCGAACCCGCTCTTCATGATCGCCGCCTCGCTCGAGAATGAGGCGGAGACGATCAGGATGAACGGCAGCAGGCACATCACCGTGAAGATCGAGATCGTGGTGTACGAGATCCCTCGGATCACGTAGTCGCTGCGGTCGAGCTTGATGCGGCGGGTGCGCTCTTTCGTGGCGGTGGCGCGACGGCCGGCCGCCTTGCTCGCAGTCACGGTCGCGGTCACCGGCACGTCGGCGATATCAGAAGAGTGCATAGTCAGGGTTCATCCTCCGGACGATCCAGTTCGCCGTGATCACGATGGCGAATCCGAACAGCGACTGGTACAGACCCACCGCCGTCGACGTCGTGAAATTGTTCTGCGACATCACCATGCGGTACACGGCGGTCTCGATGATGTCGGTGGACTGGAACAGCGCCGCGTTGTTGCCGACGAGGTTCCAGAAGAGCCCGAAGTTGCCGTGCATGATCCCGCCCAGCGCGAACAGCAGCAGGATCACGAAGATCGGCTTGAGGCTCGGCAGGATGATGTAGCGGATGCGCTGCCATGCCGATGCGCCGTCGATCGCGGCCGCCTCGAACATTCCCCGGTCGATGCCCATGATCGCCGCGAAATACACGATCGTGCCGTAGCCGGTGCTCTGCCAGAGATGCACTCCGGTGATGATGAACGGCCACGCACCGGGCGTGCTGTAGATCTTGAGCGGGTCGCCGCCGGTCTGCTCGATGAGCGTGTTGACGGCGCCGTTGTCGAAGTTCAGGAGGTTGAACGCGATGACGCCGACGAGCACGACCGAGATGAAGTACGGCAGGAACATGATGCTCTGGGTGATCTTCTTGAAGTACTTCAGCCGGATCTCGTTGAGCATCACCGCGAAGGCGATCGCCAGGACGTTCCCCAGCACGATGAACGCCAGGTTGTAGAGGACCGTGTTGCGCGTGAGCAGCCACAGCTGACCCGACTTGATCAGGAACTCGAAGTTCTTGAACCCGACGAAGGGGCTGCCGAAGATGCCGTCGCGGTAGTTGAAGTTCGTAAAAGCGATCCAGATGCCTGGCAGCGGCGCGTAGTTGAAGAT
>NZ_JBFUFC010000284.1:0-3531 GCF_056403635.1 Microbacterium sp. P2_F9
GTGCGGATGCCACGGCCGCATCGGGCGGAGGCGCGATCTCCTCCGCGAATGCCGCGGCGGGCAGCACGGTCAGCGCTCCGGTGACGGCAGCGGCACAGGCGATCATGATCGCGTTTCGAGCGAACGGAACTCTCATGGTGCGGTCTCCTCACAGAAAGATGCGAGCACGGTGCTCGCAACCCGGAGGAGCCGCGAAGCGACTCTCAGATACAAGAGGGCAGGCAGTCATTCGTCATGCGCATCGGGTGCGCCCAGGTCAGCGCTCAGGACTCGGCGAACACCGCGAGCATGTCCCGCACGAGCTGGTGCGGCGCCGTCTCGCACGGTGCGTGACCCGTCGGGTACACCGCGACGCTCGCGCCGATGCGCTCGGCCCACGAGCGGTGCTGCTCCTCCGGCCACAGATCCTGCTCGCCCACGGCGATGAACTTCGGGATGTCGATCGCGGCGACCGCATCGGCGATGTCGGGCATCGTCATCATGAGCTCCACGATGTCGTCGATCACCGGGCGCCCGGTGACGGCCATGCGCTCCCGCACGAACGCGATCCGCATCGGCGGCGTGCGGTTGAGGTTGTACCGGATCCCCCACAGGATGAGCCCCGCGGCACGATGCGGCGGCATATCGGAGATCGGCCCGATGTGCTTCACCCCGCGGAACACCTGACCCGTCGCCGGCGGAGCGGCCATGAGGGTCAGGCTGGCGAACAGGTCTGGGCGCTCGACCATCGCCAACTCGGCGACGAGCCCCGCGAAGCTGTAGCCGAGGACATGGGCGGGGCCGCGCCCGTCCTCGAGGATCGCGATGAGATCGTCGATGAACAGGCGATAGTCGTACTGCTCGCGCGGTGGATCGAGGTGCTGGGGGCCCGCCGCGACGGATTCCCAGTGCCCGGCGATGTCATACGACTCGACGAGGTAGCCCGCGGCGGCGAACAGCGGGAAGAGGAGGATGAAGTCCTCCTTCGAGCCTGCGACGCCCGAGACCAGCACGACGCGTGGCGCATCCGGGTCGCCKAGACGGACCCTGGCCAGCCCGCCGCTGCGCGCCGCGAACACGTCGTGGTGGGTCCCGGGGGGAAAGACGTGCCAGTCGATGTCGACGATCGCGCGATCTCGCTGGGAGGCATCGTCGATCGCAGTCATAGCGCGCCTGAGACTATCGGGTGGGGAGCCCGGCGAGCTCATCCGCACGCGGGTCGCAGTCGATGTGGCCGCCGTCGGCGTCGAAGACCTGCACGGGTCGGCGCGCCGACCATCGCTCCCACCCCGGATCGCCGTCGACGACGAACGACACCCATGCCCGGTGCATCACCTCGGCGAGCGCCACCGGAGCATCGGTTCCACCGAGAGCGACCGCATCCGGACTCTCGAGGCGATCGAAGACGAAGCCGAGCTCCATCGCGTGTGCCGCGCCGAGGCCGTCGACCGGGCTCTGCCAGCGGAACTCGTAGACGAACGTGGGGGCTGCGGCATCCGCACGGCTGTCCGCGAATCGCGTGGCAGGGCCGCGAAGCAGCATGTCGGAGACGATCTCGCCGAGCACCTCGCCCGGCAGCGCCTCCGGGCGGCGCGCGCGGTGCGCCCGCACGATCCGCCGCGGGACGCGCGCTGACATGCGAGCGACCGCGACCGTCGTCCAGCTGATCCGGTCCAGCGAACCGTTCGGGGCGAGCCACAGCCGGTACTCCTCGCTGGTCGTTCCGATGAGGACAGGGATGCCGCGCCCCGCGCCGGCGAGCAGTGCGCCGAGTGGATCCTCGGGCACCGCCTCTCCCCCGATGACCAGCGCGACGCCCGGGCCGCCGCCGAGCGGAGACCCGCCCGCCCCGACTGCCGTCTGCGTCGCGGCGAGCTCGGCCGGCGTCACTGCCTCGAATCCGGACCGCGTGGCGGCGACGCCCCGGCGCTTCGCGATCGCCCGCGTCATGCGCCCGGCCTTCTTCGCGGGCTGCGCCTGCAGCGGTCCGCTCTGCAGGATCGCCTGATCGAACAGCTCGGCCGCGTGCGGCAGCGCGAGCAGCGCGGTGAGCGTGTTGGCGCCCGCAGACTGCCCCATCACCGTCACCCGGGCCGGGTCGCCGCCGAACGCGTGGATCTCGCGCCGCACCCAGCGCAGCGCCGCCTGCTGGTCGAGCACGCCGAGGTTCTGCGGCACGTCCTCGAGCACCGCGAATCCTTCCTGGCCGAGCCGGTACTGCAGGGTGACGAACACGATCCCGTGCCGGGCGAACGTGGCGCCGTCGTATGTCGGCAGCGCCGCAGACCCGCGCGTGAGCGCGCCGCCGTGGACGAAGACGAGCACCGGGAGCGCGGCATCCGGATTCCGGTCCGCGGGCGCCCACACGTTCACGGTCAGGATGTCGTCGCCGGGCACCTCCACCGTCGCGAGGTACTTGTCCATGCCGCCCTGGTACGGCGTCTGCGGCGCCGTCGGCCCGAACGATGTCGCGTCGCGCACCCCCGTCCACGCCGTGGGCGGCGCGGGCGCCCGGAACCGCTGGTCACCGAACGGCGGCGCCGCGTACGGGATGCCGAGATACCGGTCGATGCCGTCTTCGCGAGCTCCGCGCAGTGCGCCGGTCGAGGTCGTGGTCGGGATCGCCGCAAGGGGGGCGTCAGACATGGAATCTCCTCTTCCGGCGCGCCACCCGCTCGGGAGCGGACGCCTCATCGCGCAGTGCTCGTGTCAACCGGGGAGCGACCGGCCGAGACCCCAGGATATGGTGGCCTCGCGTCATGACCGAACCATCGAGCACGGCCGCCGCTGCGGCATCCCCGGCTCCCGGCGCGCCTTCGGCCGGGGGCGCCGGTGCGCCGCGAGTCCGCCGCCGCGTGCCGTTCTGGGACAACGCCCGCTTCGCCTGCATCGTCCTGGTCGTCCTCGGGCACTCGCTCCAGCGCCTGACCCACGACTCCGACATCGCCCTCGGCCTCTACCTCGTGATCTACGCCTTCCACATGCCGGCTTTCGCGATCATCTCGGGATACTTCTCGAAGGGCGGTCCGCCGACGCGGCGTCAGATGGCCCGTGTGATCACCGACATCCTCGTGCCCTACGTGATCTTCGAGGCGCTCTGGACCCTGACGAAATGGCTGGTGGAGGGCCAGGCGAACCCGAACCTCACCGAGCCGTCGTGGACGCTGTGGTTCCTGCTCGCCCTCGGACTGTTCCGGCTGGTTCTCCCCTACCTCGCATTGCTGCGCTGGCCGCTGCTGTGGACGATCGTGATCTCGATCTGGGTGGGCTACCTGCCCAATATCGATTCCACGCTGTCGTTGTCGCGCACCCTCGGGCTGCTGCCGTTCTTCACCTTCGGATGGTGGCTCAGCGAGCACGACATCGTCGATCGCCTCGCGCTCCTGCGGCGGCGCAGCTGGTGGGTGCCGGTGGCGGCCGCGGGCGTCTTCATCGTCGCGGGCTGGGCCGCGTGGTTCTTCATCGACACCTGGCGTGCCCTGAATCTGCGCGAGTGGCTCTTCTACGACGAGAACTACTCGTCCATCGGCGCCACGCAGTGGTGGGCAGGTG
>NZ_JBFUFC010000285.1:0-3527 GCF_056403635.1 Microbacterium sp. P2_F9
CGCCGTGATAGGCCGGGTTGCTGTGCGCGTCGAAGATCATCTGCAGCTGCGCGGCCACCTCGGGCATCAGGTTCCCCCGGCATGGCACGCCCCAGTCGGTCGGCGCGCCCAGCGTGAAGGAGCGCTTGTGTTCGGTCATCCGCTCCCGCGGTTCGGCGCCGTCCTGATCCAGCGCGATCGACCATGCTTGCGCCTGCACCCGCAGCAGATCAGCGCCCATCGGCGGCCCACCATCCGGGCCGTCGCCGCGCGACTGAGCGGCCAGTGCTGCGTCGGCGGCGAGCAGCTCCTCCCGGGAGATCCGCGACCTCGCGGAGAGCAGCGGGCCGGCGACCGCGACCAGCCCATCGACGCCGACGAGCCCCTCGCACATCGCCGCCCGCATACCCGGGAGCGCCGGCTCGAGCAGCGCACCGGTGGTGAGCGACACCTCACGCCGCACCGCAGTCGAGGCGCGGCGCAGCCGGGAGACCGTGGACCGGGAGCAGAGCGTGGCGCGTTCCACSAGTTCGCTGACATCGTGGCAGCCGARCCGSGTCGTCATCCGATCRTCCCGATCACCCGACGACGACCKCGYCTCSACCTCGCCSACCGCSTCGATCAGCACCGCATCCAGCCGCCGGCCGACGCGSSYCGCGGCCGAGAGCAGAGACAGGAGATCAGCCTCATCGGCGATCCGCAGCGCCCCGCCGACCACAGCCTCGGCCACGACCTCAGCGACCATCGCGTCGAGTGCTTCGAGGCGATCGATGAGGTCTTTCATACCCCAATCCTGCCGAGGGCCACCGACATTCCGACCCCGAAATCCACCTGATCAGCAGATGTTTTTCGACCAATTTCGAAGGGCGAACTCACACACACGAAAGCCCCGACAGGGAGTCGGGGCTTTCGGGGAATCGGATGCCGCGGCCGCGGCATCCGGTCAGCTCTTGCTGTTGTCGACCCGGCGCACCAGCGCCCAGGCTCCCGGGATGATGAGGGCCGCGAGCGCCGCCTTGATCAGACCCCCGAGGATGAAGGGGAGCACGCCGACCTCGAGGATCTGGCCGAACGTGTAGTCCGCACCCAGCACGTTGTTGAGGATGAACGCGAGGTACGGCACTCCGATGAGGAACGGGATGATGCTCGCCAGCGCGAACCCGGCGAAGGCGAGCAGCGGCTTGCGGTCCCAGGCCCGCTGTGCGAACCAGCCCGCGACGAACGCGGACGCGATGAAGCCGATGACGAATCCGAAGCTCGGCTTGGCGACCGCCGCGATCGAGCCGGTGAAGTCCGCGAAGACCGGAAGGCCGGCGAGCCCGACGAGCATGTAGGTCGTCAGGGCCGCAGCGCCGCGCCAGGCGCCGAGGGACGCGCCGACGACGATGACCCCGAGCGTCTGACCCGTGATCGGCACCGGCCACAGCGGGATCGAGACCTGGGCGAGCAGCGCGACGATCGCGGCGCCGGCGACGACGAGTCCGGCGTCGAGCGCGAAAGCCTGCGCGCGCGCGGTCGGGCGGGCGATGAGGTCGGCGAGAACAGGACGGTGTCCGGCGGCGGAGGGGGCTGCGGAGAGCGAGGACATGGGGCTCCTAGGACGTCTTTGGCCTCTGGGCGAGGCGGGAGTCGAAATTTGCGCGTGCTGTCGCGACTTATACTAGGGGGCTGACCATCGGTCACTTCTGCACCCAATCACTCAAGGAAACGGACGTCTGCTGTGCTCTCCGTGCACGACCTCGAAATCCGCGTGGGTGCCCGCGTGCTCATGTCGGAGGTGTCCTTTCGCGTCTCGGCCGGCGACAAAGTCGGCCTGGTCGGTCGCAATGGCGCAGGCAAGACGACGCTCACCAAGGTGCTCGCCGGGGATCTGATCCCCGCCGACGGCAGGGTGGACCGTTCCGGCGAACTCGGCTATCTGCCTCAGGACCCCCGCACCGGTGACCCCGAGATGCTGGCCCGCACCCGGATCCTGGATGCCCGCGGCCTCGGCACGCTCGCGCTCGGCATGCACGAGGCCACCCTCGCGATGGGATCGGACGACGCGGATGTCGCGGCCAAGGCCATGCGCAAGTACGCGAACCTCACCGAGCGCTTCGAATCGCTCGGGGGCTACACCGCCGAGGCGGAGGCCGCGTCCATCGCGCACAATCTCTCGCTGCCCGACCGGATCCTCGATCAGCAGCTGAAGACCCTCTCCGGCGGTCAGCGCCGCCGCATCGAGCTCGCCCGCATCCTCTTCTCGGATGCCGAGTCGATGATCCTCGACGAGCCCACGAACCACCTCGACGCGGACAGTGTCGTGTGGCTGCGCGAGTTCCTCAAGAACTACAAGGGCGGGCTGATCGTCATCAGCCACGATGTCGAACTGGTGGGCGAGACCGTCAACCGGGTGTTCTACCTCGACGCCAACCGCCAGGTCATCGACGTCTACAACATGAACTGGAAGAACTACCTCCGCCAGCGCGTCGCCGACGAGGAGCGTCGCAAGAAGGAGCGCGTCAACGTCGAGAAGAAGGCGACGCAGCTGCAGATGCAGGCTGCCCGCTTCGGCGCGAAGGCCTCGAAGGCGGCGGCCGCGCACCAGATGGTCGCTCGCGCCGAGAAGATGCTGTCCGGCCTCGACGACGTCAGGCAGGAGGAGCGCGTCGCGAAGCTCCGCTTCCCCAAGCCCGCTGCGTGCGGGAAGACGCCCCTCATGGCGTCGGGGCTCTCGAAGTCCTATGGCTCGCTCGAGATCTTCACGGATGTCGATCTCGCGATCGACCGCGGGTCGAAGGTCGTCGTGCTCGGGCTCAACGGCGCGGGCAAGACCACGCTCCTGCGGATCCTCGCCGGCGTCGACAAGCCCGATACCGGCCAGATCGAGCCAGGGCATGGCCTCAAGATCGGCTACTACGCCCAGGAGCACGAGAACCTCGATGTCTCGCGCTCGGTGCTCGAGAACATGATGTCGGCGGCGCCGGACATCACGGCCACGGATGCCCGCAAGGTGCTCGGGTCGTTCCTGTTCACCGGCGACGACGTGCTCAAGCCGGCCGGCGTGCTGTCCGGCGGTGAGAAGACGCGGCTCTCGCTCGCGACCCTCGTCGTGTCGAGCGCCAACATGCTGCTGCTCGATGAGCCCACGAACAACCTCGACCCGGCGTCGCGCGAGGAGATCCTCGGCGCGCTCGCCCACTACGAGGGCGCTGTCGTGCTGGTCTCGCACGATGAGGGCGCCGTCGAGGCGCTCAATCCCGAGCGGGTGCTGATCCTGCCCGACGGCGTCGAAGATCTCTGGGGTCGCGACTACGCGGACTTGATCTCGCTTGCGTGAGCTGCCGGCGCGTCAGCGCTGGTCGAGGAGCGCGTCCTCGTCTTCGGCGTCGCGGTCACGTCGGCGTGCCCGAGCGGGTTCGCGAACCACGGTCTCGCCTGCCGCGGCGGCCTCGGCATCCTCCCGTCGACGCGTCCGCTCGGTGCGGATGACGTAGAAGATGAAGATGAAGCCCATCACGGCGAACAGGATCCACTGCACCGCGTAGGACAGGTAGGGCCCGGGGTCC
>NZ_JBFUFC010000286.1:0-3521 GCF_056403635.1 Microbacterium sp. P2_F9
CTTAGAGGGACGGCGTTCGCGCTATCGGTCTGTTACGACGCGAACTTCCCCGAGCACGCCGCATCARCCGCCGCCAATGGCGCGAGTGTCTACATCAATAGCGGTGCATACTTCCCCGGCGGCGCCGACCGTCGCGATCTGCACCTCGCGTCACGCGCGTTGGATAACGGCGTGTACGTCGTGTTCAGCGGACTCGTCGGCGGTCCAAGCGATTTCATCGGCGGGTCAGCGGTCTTTGATCCCCTCGGACGACGAATCGCCAGTGTGGCCACCTTTGAAGGCATGGCAATCGCGKATATCGATCCAGACCTCATCACAGACACGCGCAACCAGCAGCGGATGTGGGCACACCGGCGCGCAAGCCTGGGCAGCCAGGTCCACCACGTACTGGACCGCGCGAAGTGACGACCGCAATGGAATCTCGCGCCGCGAGACCACCGGCAATTATCTTTGGGATCGACCACGTCGCCTACCCGTGACGAGCCCGTCTGGGCTCTCCCGATCGTGACGAAAGCTGTGAGCAAGCAGATCCTCATCACGTCGGTCGCCGCTACCAGAGCGAGTCCGCTGAGCGGTCCTTCAACGATCGTCCGGAAGCCCTTCTGCACCGACCTCGACTTTCGGTAGCGAGCCTGCCCAGTGCGGGCTACCGGACGTGTGTAGGACAACCGCGCCCTCCGGAACTTTTAGGTGTGGGTAATCAAGAGCGAGAGTGTGTAGCAGGCGATGGGTGCGCTGATCCCCAGAGCCCATACCCCGAGGACAATCCCGTTCACTCGTCTTGGTCTGCTGCTCGTTGTCTGCCTTGCGCCCGCGACGGACATGATCCCAAGAACAACAGCAGCGATCGTCATCGCAACCACGATGAAACCAATCACGCGGTATGCGGTCTGCCCAGGGATGTAAGCAGACTCCACCTGAATGTCACTCCCTGTGGGAGCCAAGGCGATGAGCGCCCAAAACATACCGACCAGTCCGAACAGCGGCGCGGCTATTGCCAGGGAGAGGCTCCACACCCCCAACGCCAGGGAGACCCGCGGCGGATCGGTCATGGGGTTGACTATCCCACTGCATCCGTCAGCGCTTCTAGCCCTCGGTCGGATGCGAGAGAGACCCTAAGTTGAAGGAAGTTGCATACCAATATCGAAGGGGCCCAGTAGGCCCGATCGGGCCGGTCCTGACTGGCCTGCTCGCCGCTGATAGGCGGCCAGCTGGCGCACCTAGCGGGCTGCCTTCGAACCCTCTGGGACTGGCATATTCGGATCGCACCCGAAACACGGTGGTTGACCGGTCGCGATCAGGGCATCAGTACGTTCGCCTCGACATAGACCAATCGGCCGACTCGGTGGAGATCTAGAAGCCGTCGGGGACGAGCATATGAGTCCTACGAGGTGACAACACGTACAGCTAGCCCAGTCAGTATGTCTCCAGGAGTGCGATGACAAGCGCTACAGAGACAGCAAGCGACATCACGAATCCCGCAGCAATCGGGACGTACCAGGCGTGCCTGCGCCGGACAAGCAAGACCACGCTCATGACGACGGAGAGACCGAACGCGACGAACGCTCCCTCATGCACTAGGACGTCAGCAATCCGGAGCGGTCCCGTATCGCAGGGGACGTTTGCGCAGTTGCCCTTAATCTCGACGATCCAACCGTTGAGCGCAAACAAGATCGGCAGTCCCAGGTGGAGAAGCGACGTCCCCACGACAGCCCACCACAACGCCTTCGTAGTCAGGCGGGCGTTAGTCGGAGCGCCCGGCGGCGCGTCCCCATCCGTAGGCGGAAGTGGAGGCGTCGCGCTCATGGGCACACCTTATGCCCGCCGCCGAGACCGGTGACATAGCCTGGACTACCCCTCTGCGCTTGATTGAGATCTGTTTCAAATATTGAGGGGGACTGCCATGCAGATCCCCCGCGTACGCGCCACGGTAGGAGGATCATGATCGCGGTCACTTGTCCTGTCGGCCTCGTTTCCGCCACGGGCCCGCGACGTACAAGATCCAGAGAGTGAAAGCAGCGATCCACATCGCAACCACGACCGAAGCAAGCACGTTTTTCGCGATCAGAGATCGGGGCAGGCGCCGATTCACAGAACGATCCGTAGTCGATGTTGAGGGGCACGGTCATGCACCTCCTACGGTGCGCGCCGCGTGGAGGAATGTTGCCCGCGGCTAGAGCCAGGAACTACTAATCAGCGAATTGACATGCGAAATAAGGAGCACGCCCATCAGAGCGCTAACGCCAATACCGATGCAACCGAGCAGGATCGCTAATCCTCTTCCTGGCGGGCCGCCCGTTCGCCGTGCACGGGCGATGGATGTGATTCCGAAATAGAGGGCGGCGGTCACCATCGCAACGGCGATCGCTATAAGCACGATCCATGCCACAGCGAGAGCCGCCAGGTAGGAGGGGTCAGCCCAACTCCCGAAGGGCGCCAGCGCGAGAATCGCTATGAAGCCGCCGCCGCCATAGATCACTGGAGAGCCCAGCGCCAAGCCGGCACTCCACCACCCACGCGCCGTGGACTCCCGCACAGTCTCTCGAGGCAATCTGGGAGGGGTCGCAGTCATGGGCACACCATACGGCCAGTCACGGAACCAGCGACAGAGACCGGCTTCCACCCCCGTGAGGATGGATCGCGAATGAGACGGTTAGCTGAAGGAGGATGCTTTAGCGGCCAGCATGACGCGTCTCGCGAGCTGAATTCGACCTTCGGGTCTGGAGCACGCCAATCGCATCCGATTTGCCGGTCGCTCACGGCAGCCCCCATTCCGCAACGGGGGCCGTGAATCGGCGCGACCGTTTGACGACGCCTGATCGCAGATAACCCGCTCGCGAAGATGCCCGATGAGGGCATGGCATTCGACGACGACCCGCGTGCCGCGGCATCCGGACCCGCACCGCCCAAGGCCTCGACGCGAACCAGCACCCGGACGCGGTTCCGAATCACCAGGCTGGCCTGTTCAGGCCGGCGTCGGGGTCTTCGCCGCGAGCCGCAGCCAGGTCTCCACGACGGTGTCGGGGTTGAGCGACATGGATTCGATGCCCTGATCGACGAGCCACTCGGCGAGATCCGGGTGGTCGCTCGGTCCCTGACCGCAGATGCCGACGTACTTGCCCGCGCGCCGGCAGGCGGCGATGGCCATCCCGAGCATCTTCAGCACGGCCGGGTCGCGCTCGTCGAACGTCGCCGCGACGAGCCCGGAATCCCGGTCCAAGCCCAGGGTGAGCTGGGTCATGTCGTTGGAGCCGATCGAGAAGCCGTCGAAGTACTCGAGGAACTCGTCGGCGAGCACGGCGTTCGAGGGCAGCTCGCACATCATGATCACCCGCAGCCCGTTCTCGCCGCGGTGCAGCCCGTTCTCGCTGAGCAGCTCGATGACGGCGTGCGCTTCGCCGACGGTGCGGACGAACGGGACCATGATCTCGACGTTCGTGAGTCCCATCTCGTCGCGTACGAACTTCAGTGCCTCGCATTCCATGTCGAAGCAGGCGCGGAAGTCCGGAGAGATGTAGCGC
>NZ_JBFUFC010000287.1:0-3508 GCF_056403635.1 Microbacterium sp. P2_F9
GGATCCGCCGGGGCGGGTTCTGCCGGAGCAGGATCCGCGGGCGCGGGTGCGGCGGGAGCAGGCTCTGCGGGTGCGGGATCTGCCGGCGGTGGCGCGTCGGGTGCGACGACCGCGGGGTCGGCGGGCGGGGTGGCTGCCGGATCGGTGGCGGTTTCGTCGAACGGGCGCACGTTCAGGTACGCGGCCGCTCCGACCACCGTGGCCGGCGCGGCAGCGCCCTCGACCGAGACCGGCACACCCGAAGCCGGCGCCGATGCGGCGACCGTGGGTACCGGCGAAATAACCAAGCCGCTTGCGGCCGGGGCGGTCAGCGTGAGTGCGACGACAAGGGCGGTGAAGAACGCGAGCGCACGAAAAGTCGCGCTCTCCGAGCGCTCCATTTCGTGTTCCCCAGCCATCGCGCCTGCCCATGATCGGACCTTTGACACCGGGTTCTACTGCCTCGGAAGGCAATCCCCAACCCGGTGCTGACCACAACACTGTTTGATCTCCCGACCGCTTTCGTCATGTCAGGTCGATCCGCGGGTCAAGCTATGCCCAGCGTCGAGCGCGCGTCAAGAGCCCTAGGGAAAACGACCCATTACCATGGGACATGCTCACATCGGCATAAGACACGCGGCGCATGCGCGAATCAAATTCAGCCCAGATCAGGGAGTGGAATCGCCCCCGAGGTCAGCTGAGGCCGCTGTAGACGTGCAGGCCCTTGAAGAACATGTTCACGATCGTGAAGTTGAACATGACCGCTGAGAAGCCGATGATCGACAGCCACGCCGAGCGTGAGCCGCGCCATCCGCGCGTCGCCCGCGCGTGGATGTAGCCGGCGTAGAGCACCCAGATGACGAAGGTCCAGACTTCCTTCGTGTCGAAGCCCCAGTAGCGTCCCCACGCGTCGTTCGCCCAGATCGATCCGGCGATCAGCGTGAAGGTCCAGAAGATGAAGCCGAGGATCGCGAACCGGTAGGCGAGCGACTCGAGCGCCTCCGAGCCGGGGAGGGTCCGCAGGAACCGCGGGCCGGCCTTGGCCGGAGTGGGGGCATCGCCGCGCTCGTCCTGAAGCGCCCGCAGCTCGGCCGCAGCAATGGTCCTGCGCTCGCGGCGCGCCTGCATGAGCTGCAGCACCGACAGGCCGAAGGCAAGCGCGAACAGCGCCGTCGCCAGCGAGGCGACGAAGACGTGGATGACGAGCCACACCGATTTCAGGGGGTCCATGAGCGGCGTGATCTCGACATAGAACTTGAGCGCCGAGGCACCGAGCAGGAGCACGACCATCCCGGTGATGAAAGCCCCGAGGAAGCGCAGGTCGTAGCGCAGCAGCACGATCAGATACACCGCGACGATGAGCAGGGTGCCGGTCAGCGCGAACTCGTACATGTTCGACCACGGCACGCGTCCCGAGGCGATGCCACGGGTGACCGCTCCGCCGAGGTGGAACAGGAATCCGAGCACCGTCAGCGATGTGCCGATGCGCGCCCACACCATCCGCGGGCGACGCGACGGCGGCGCCTCGAGCGCCGCTTCAGCGGCAAGCCCCTCCGCCCGCAGCCGGGCGACGGAATCGTCGGCGACACCGGCTGCTCCCACCGAGACGAGCTCCCGATCACGGGCGAGCTCGGCATCCTGCGCGTCCACGGCGTCGGCGCCTCGGCGCGAGAGGTCGACGGCGTACGCGATGAAGGCGAGGGCGTAGACCGCGATCGCGGTCCACACGAGGAGCACCGACACCGAGTCGAGTGTGAGGGTTTCGGGCATGGCGATCAGTCTACGTCGGGACGGATGCCGCGACCCGGCGCCGCCGACGCCTCGCGCAGTGCGTCCTCGAGCGCGCCCCCATGCCGCTGCGCCACCTGGTCGATGGCGGCGGCGAGGGTGGGATCCTCACCGCGCGCGAGCGCGGCGTACTCGATCCGGATGGTCCGGCCCTCGGTGGTCGCCTTGACCCACATGCGGCGGCGCGGGACGAACAGCGCCGCGAGGAGGCCGAGCAGCGCCAGCACCGCGAACGAGAGCACCCACGGGGCGATGACATCCCGGTGCACCGAGAGCGAGACGTAGCGCTTGACGGCGCCGTCGTAGCCCTGTGCGTGGGTGCTGTCATCGCCGGTCGCAGTGCCGGGCGCCTCGTTCTCGAAGGTGATCGTGCCGTAGCCGTCGGGCAGATCGGTGGTCTGACCCGGCATGAGCTCGATGGGGTCGACTCCCGTATCGCCGCCGGTGAGGCGGGTCATGCCGGTCGGATCGAGGCTGTAGACCGAGCGCGGAGTGCCATCGTCGATGCCGAGGTCGCCCGAGTACACGTTCAGCGTGAGCACGGGATAGACGAGCGCCGGGTAAATCGAGGTGAGGGCTCCGGTGGAGAGCTTCTGCGCGGTCGGATAGAAGAAGCCGACGAGGCCGAGCTGCTCCGGCAGGCCGTCCGGCACCTTCACGACGCCGAGCGATGTCATGTGCGCGTCCTGCGGCAGGAACGGCACCGGGTCCTGGAACACGATGTCGCCATCGGCGTTTCGGATGGTGATCGTGGGGGCGTAGCCGTTGCCCATGAGGTAGATCTTGTCGCCCGCGACCTCGAGCGGGTGATTCACCCGCACTTCGCCCTCCTCGGGCGCCTCTCCCCCGAGCTCGGTCGTGAGGTGGGCGATGAAGTCGCCGGCCTGGCCGGCTCCGGCCGAACCGGGCGGCTGGTACGTGACCGAGAACTTGTCGAGGGTCAGCGAGTACGGGGTGAGCTTGTCTTCGTCGACGAAGCGACCGGGGTTGAAGGAGGAGTAGTCGAGCATCGTGTTCACGAAGCTGCGACCCTCGATGATGACGCTCTGTCCGGTATAGGTGAGGCCACCGCCGACCGCCACCGCGATGAGCACCCCCACGAGCGCCCCGTGGAAGATCAGGTTTCCGGTCTCGCGGAGGTAGCCGCGCTCCGCCGAGATCGACAGCGAGCCGGCCGTGTCGTACCGCTCTGTCCGGTACCCGGCGCGTTTGAGCTGGGCCTCGGCGAGGCTGATCGCGGTCGCGGCAGAGGCCGCGGCATCCGCATCAGCAGTCAGCTCGACGCTCGACTCACGGTGGTCGTCGAGCCGGCTGAGGCGCGCAGGAGTGCGCGGCGGGCGAGCGCGCAGCGCCTTCCAGTGATGCTTCGTGCGCGGGATCACACAGCCGATCAGCGAGACGAAAAGGAGGATGTAGATCGCCGAGAACCACGCCGACGAGTAGACGTCGAACAGCTGCATGCCGTCGATGATCGGGGCGAGCGTCGGGTTGTCGGCGAAGTACTGCGCGACGCCGTTCGGGTCGGCGCTGCGCTGCGGGACGATCGATCCGGGCACCGCCGCGATGGCGAGCAGGAGCAGCAGCACGAGGGCCGTGCGCATGCTCGTGAGCTGCCGCCAGCACCACCGCAGCCATCCGATCGGGCCGAGGGCGGGCTGGACGATGTCGTCGCCGCCGGCAGCGGGCGGCGCGGAGTCGGCGTGGTCGGCCGGCCGCAGCGGATCGCCGACGACCGATTCCC
>NZ_JBFUFC010000288.1:0-3449 GCF_056403635.1 Microbacterium sp. P2_F9
GATCTGGTCTTCGTCGCCTCCGGTGAGCAGCTGCGGCGGCTCGCGGTGGGCGTGCACTTCGAAGGCGCGCACGATCTGGAAGGCGAGGGACGCCACCGAGCGGGCCAGCGGGCCGGAGGTCGCGCGATCGACGGCCAGTGCGAGCCGGTCTCGCAGGAGCGTGGCGGATTGCCGTGACGGCGTCAGCACGACGATCGCGTCGGGGCTCATGCCGCCGGCGACGAGCGATGCGACGCGCTGCACGAGGGTCGTGGTCTTGCCCGTGCCGGGGGCGCCCACCACGACACCGGCCGCCATCGGCGTGAGCTCGACGACGGCGCGCTGACGCTCATCCAGCGCAGGGCCCGCGCCGGGGCCCTTGCCCGAATGCATGACCAGCACGCTAGCGCGACTCTCCGACACCGGATGACCGCCCGCCGGGGGTCCCCGAAGGTGACGTAGAGTGGCCATGCGCCGCTCCGGCGCCGCCCCCGCACCGCAGAAAGGCACTCTCACGTGGAGATCCGCATCGGCATCACGAACTCTGGCCGCGAACTCAACTTCGAGTCATCCGAGTCTGCCGACGTCCTGAAGAAGTCGATCTCGACAGCGCTCGACGCCGGCGCGACCCACCTCACCTTCAACGACATCAAGGGCGACTCGTACATCGTTCCGACGGCAGGCCTCGCCTACATCGAGCTGGGCACCGAAGAGGCGCGGCGCGTCGGCTTCGTCGCCTAGGCCCTCGCCGTGCAGATCCTGATCGCGCTCGTCGTCGGCGTATCCATCGGGCTCGCCGTGCACTTCCTGGCGAAGGCGCGCGCGACCCGCGGACCCGTGCTGGCTCCGATCATCGGAGCCTTCGCGGCGGGTCTGGTCTGGATGATCCTCACCTGGGCCGGCATCGGCACCGACAGCGTGTGGCTGTGGCTCTCGCCGTTCGTGGTGTCCTGGATCGCGTGGCCGATCGTGGCGCTCATCAGCCGGACACGGCTCGCCCACGACGACCGGGAGCGCAAGCGCCTCCACCTCGCCTGATCCCTACCGGATCGAGTGCGCTCAGGCCGCGAGACCCATCGCGTCCATCCGCTTCGAGTGCGCCGCCATCAGCTCGGTGAACACCGGCTCGACCTTCTCCTCGTCGGCGATCCGCAGGGTGCCCGGGCGCAGCGCGGAGCGCGCGATCAGCAGTGTGTCGCCGACCAGGCGCCTCCCCCACATGGCGAGCATCGACTTCCACTCGGGGTCGCTCGCGATCGTCTCCACGAGCAGATCGACGACCGCTTCCCGGTCGTCGTCGGCCTGGAGGATCTTCGCGACGCGGCGTCCGGTGTCGCCGTAGCTCGCCGACAGCGCGAGGTAGAAGTCATCCAGCATGCCGGCGGTGATGTGCACCGAGAGCATCGTCTCCTGCGGCCGCACCCCGTGGGTCGCCGCGCGGAAGGCGTCCAGCGGCTCGCGGAAGGGCAGCATGAGATCGGTCGGATCGGCGCCGCGCTCCCGGATGAGCGCCACCAGCTCTTCGTGCTTGGTCAGCGCCGCTCCGGCTGCCCGGGAGAGCGCCTCTTTCTTGGAGAGCTCGGGTGTGGAGGCGATGAGTTCGCTGAGCGTCTCGAAGAACCCGATCTGCAGGTAGGCGGCCTGTCCGAGGAACGTGTCGACGCCCGGCGCGAGCTCTTCGAAGTCGACGCGGGTGAAGTCGCTCGCCTCGTCGCGCGAGCGCAATCGGAGCGCGCGGGACTCCCGACGGGGACGGCGCAGCCACTCGAACACGGAGCCCAGCCTAGGCCTGCGTCAACGCGCAGACGAGCGCAACCGGGATCGCACAGCCGCACCCGGTATCCTGGGTCTGTCCCGGCGTCGGATCGGGACCCCGCGCCTGTGGCTGAGTGAAAGGCGTGGATCACTTCACCAGGCGGTCATCTCGCCGCCGGACAGGCTCTCAATCGTGACGACCTTCGCCGACCTCGGCGTAGACCAGGACATCATCGACACCCTTGCTGAAAAGGGCATCATCGATGCGTTCCCCATCCAGGAGCAGACCATCCCGCTCGGGCTGCCCGGGCAGGACATCATCGGCCAGGCCAAGACCGGAACGGGCAAGACCTTCGGGTTCGGCATCCCCGTCGTGCAGCGTCTCGGTTTCGACCCGGGCCCCGGCGTCAAGGCGCTCATCGTCGTTCCCACTCGCGAGCTGTGCGTGCAGGTGTACGAAGACATCGACATGCTGACCCGCAACCGCCCGACCAGCGTCGTGGCGATCTACGGCGGCAAGGCCTACGAGGGCCAGATCGAGCAGCTCAAGGCTGGCGCGCAGATCGTCGTCGGCACCCCCGGCCGGCTCATCGACCTGAACAACCAGCGCCTGCTCGACCTTTCGAACGCGACCGAGGTCGTGCTCGACGAGGCCGACAAGATGCTCGACCTCGGCTTCCTGCCCGACATCGAGAAGATCTTCTCGAAGGTGCCGGCGGTGCGGCACACGCAGCTCTTCTCGGCGACCATGCCCGGCCCGATCGTGGCGCTCGCGCGCCGCTTCATGTCGAACCCGATCCACATCCGCGCGACCGACCCCGACGAGGGCCTCACGCAGGCCAACATCAAGCACCTCGTCTACCGCGCGCACTCGCTCGACAAGGACGAGGTCATCGCCCGCATCCTGCAGGCCGAGGGCGGCACCAAGGCCGTGATCTTCACCCGCACCAAGCGCGCCGCGCAGAAGCTCGTCGATGAGCTCGGCGACCGCGGCTTCAACGCCGCCGCGGTGCACGGCGACATGAGCCAGGAGTCGCGCGAGCGCTCGATGGCCGCGTTCAAGGCCGGCAAGCGCGATGTCCTCATCGCCACGGATGTCGCGGCCCGCGGCATCGACGTCGACGACGTGACGCACGTCATCAACCACACCATTCCGGACGACGACAAGGCGTACCTGCACCGCGTGGGTCGCACCGGCCGCGCCGGCAAGACCGGCATCGCGGTCACCTTCGTCGACTGGGACGACCTGCACAAGTGGGCGCTGATCAACCGCGCGCTCGAGTTCGGCCAGCCCGAGCCCGTCGAGACCTACTCGTCGAGCCCGCACCTGTTCACCGACCTCGACATCCCCGCGGGCACCAAGGGCCGGATCACGACGGCGCCGCGCACCCAGACCGTGCGGACCCAGCCGGCCAGCGCCGCGGCCGCCGCGCCCGAGGGCGATGGCACACCGCGTCGTCGTCGCAGCCGCTCGCGCGGCACGGGTGCCGACCGCGTCGGGTCGACCTTCGAGGACGGCAGCGCACCGCAGTCCGCCCCCGCGAGCACCGACACCGACGGTGCCGTTGAGCGCGCGGCGGAAGGCAGCGGCACGCACGACGGTCAGGGCAGGGAGCACCACGACGGCAAGCCGGCCCCCACGCGCCGTCGTCGACGTCGCCGCGGCTCCGGCGCGGCGGCTCCGGCCACCGGCGCCTGACCGCGTCTCAGTCCGC
>NZ_JBFUFC010000289.1:0-3433 GCF_056403635.1 Microbacterium sp. P2_F9
GGGTTCGGACCGGGTGTCTAGACCAACTCGAAGCGATGGATGTCGCGGTGGATTCCTGGGCTCGGTGCCAGGTCTCTTCGGCGCGACTCACGGCGGATGTTCACTGCGACATTCGCAGATGTGCCTCACCAACGGATTGCCATAATCTGAGGCTGTGATCAAATCCGCGCGACCAACCGGGTGCAAGTTGGGGTGGCATTGTGACTGACCTTGACCCAACAGACGAAGAGGGTGCTGAGAACCTCGGAATTCAGTGGGGAGCCGGGTGGCCGAAGCTTTGGGCGACGAACGAGGAGATCAGCCTTGAGTTTGGTGATTACGCAAACGACCATCTCAATGAGATTGCGGTCGAGCACGGCAAGCGTGTTCATGGCGTTCGGGAACACGACGAGCTGACCGACGCCCAAGCCGCGGGGGAGCTCCCGTATCTGCAGGCTCTCGCACAGGTTGCTCTGCGCGAGATGCAGTGGGCGCTGTACTGGCGGCGAGAATCGGTGCGTGAGGGGGACGATGACCCTGGCGACGAGTATCCAAAGATCCGGCGTCGCCCGCAGATGCGGCAGATTCTCGAGGGGTGGGGTCCAGGCGTGACCGGCCGGACGCGCATCACGGGCAATGACGGGCGCACCTTTGAAACCGCGGACGACCCGGACGCAGCGTTGCGTGCCGAAATGAGGCGCGAGCGGGAGGCCGCGTATCGCGCTCGCGAATCGGCCCGCTTGGTGGTCGATTCCGGGGTGCAAGCGACCATATCGGCGGCCGAGCGCGAATCTCGCGCAGCATATCTCCAGCAGCTTCACGCGGAGGAGGATGCCCGGTTTCCTGATTTTGAGTCCCACGAGATAGCGGATGACGAGTCCTTTGAAGACATGGGATACATCGACTTTGAAGAGTTCGTGAAGCAGGAAGAGCTCAGGGAAGCACGAGAGGCGCAGCAGACGAGGTCCGTCGACGTCCCGGGCTTTATGAGCTTTGAAGAGTTTGTGGTGGAGGAGGAGCGCAGGGAGGTCCGAGGGGCGCAGCAAGCGGGAGCTAAACAGTTAGTCCAGCCGCTCCTCCTCCTGGCTTTGGTGAAATCACCTACGTACGCCGATCAACGGAGGCGATCAGGGCGTGCAGCGCCAGATCCAGAGATTTCGGCGCTGGCCCTCGCGACATTGATGGCGTCTCCAGCGGGTCGGTCACGCGCTCAACTGGTCCAGTCTCTCGGCATTGATCACGGCCGCCTCGGCAGCCTCATGGCATCCTTGCAACGGATTCTCAACGTTGATGGCTATCCCGTGTTGCGATCGACCGACGGCGGAAATTGGTATGCAATCGACGAGACGCTGCTGCGGGAGCAATTTGAGCTGGGCCCGGCCGATCACCGTTAGCCCCTGAGAGTGCCCCGATGGATCGGTCCTGCGGACATGTAGACGACGAGAATTGCTCGCCCGTCGTCCTCCMGATCAAGTAGGAGCAATGCACGCAGGCACTTTCTGTGGACTGCCCGCGATCCCTTGCAATGTCGGCAATGTCGTGTAAGCCAGGTTGCCTGACTCGAGGTAGGAGTTCGAAGAAGAATGCACGTCGTTTGGCTGCATACGCGAGGCAGCGTGAGGCCAACGAGAAGGCTGCGGCGGTGGCTCGAGAGCGTGAGTCAGAGCTGCGCGAACTACAGCGCGCAGCGGCTGCGCGCCGTGAGCTCGATCTCGTATGGGGGAGTCAGCAACAGGGGCTCGCACGTCTGCGTGACATTTCCAAGCAGCTCGACAAGCTCCACCGGGCCGAGCGCTCACTGCTCCATGAACGCGACGAGCTGGTTGACGCGCTGCGCACGATCAGCGTCTCCTGGGCATTGCTTTCGACCTGGGCGGGGCTCAGCCGTCAGGCGATGAGCAAGCGTACGTCTTGACGTGGTCAGGTACCGAGCCGTGGCATCACCAGCGCGGCGAGAGTCCCCGCCGCTCCGACGATGCCTAGTCCCCAAAGCACGCTCACCGTTCTCGCTCCGCACACCTCCCCGTCGAGAGGGTCGTGAAGCTATCGCCGTTTGAAGCATTGGGGTGGCGGGCTGCACCCCATCTCCGTATGCAAGCCGCGGCGGTAACTACCGGGGCGACTCGATCCGGGTCCGTAGTGGTCGTTCGGCTTCGGAGCCAGCGCATCGGTTCGGCGTCGCGCCGGACGACGACATCCGTTGGCTTCTCATGCAGCAGGATCTCACTCGCGCCGATGATCACGAGAAGAGGGACAACGGGTCACGGGGGCCCAAGATCTCGCGTCGAGGGCACGCGTCGCGACTGGGCCTCGAGGGTGTCGGCGACACCGAGGGTGTCGCCGACACGAAAACGGGCGTCGCCGAGGCGTCGTTTTGGCCGTGGAGACTTAGGATGGGGCGGCCCCGCTCGCCAGGCATTCAGGATGCTTGGAGGACGTCCCCACTGCCCTCCCACCAATGTGGTCAGGCCACATGATACGATTGAACTGCGAGCGAGAGCAAGAAGGCCATGGCCCGCAAGGAGTCGTGTAGAGGTCGCTGCCTGTGTAGTGCGACCGGTGTGGAGACAGGAGTGGACACCGAGTTTGACACTTCTCTACCTCGATCGCTCACGAAAGCTCAGCGACGGCAGATTCGTGATGCCTATGACCAGCTGTGGGTGACTCAACGTCAGTTCCGTGCCATTCTCGTTCGGCTCATTGAGGCGGACGTGGCGGATTACGCTGCCTACCGAGATCGGCTTATCGCTTCGCGAAGAGCTCTGCATAGCGCCATCGAGGGTTGGAGTCTCGACAACGCGTTGCTCACTTCCATCCTCAGATCGTTGCGCATCACCGCGGAAACCATTCAAGACGCAGACACACGAAGGCGGAAGTTCTTGGCCTCGGGTCGTTCGATCGTCGCTCTGACACCTGATTTGTCGAGGCCACGCCAGCCCGAGGCCCGCATACGCGAGCCGGGCGCGGACGGGCCGCGCAGCGACAACTACTACATGAACCCGATCGACTCCAAGTAGCGGCGGGATTTCGGTTGCGCTCGAAAGGCGATTACGACGCGATTACCGAGACGGCGTACCTTCTTTGGAACGCTGCGAACGCGTCTGCTCGAGGCGATCGAGCGCGCCCGCCGCGGAGATTTCGAGCAGCACAATCTGCTTGACGCGTGAGCCGAACCCTCTCGTTCGACCCGAACGGGTGGGAGGCCGACCTTGGAATCATGCTCGCTGCGCGTGACTGCAATTCGTTCGAGTTATGTCGACCGTAGTTGTCCGGCGGCACCGCCCGCGATGACGATTCGCACAGCCGGTATGTCCGCAGGCGCCCAGTCGAGCGCTTCGAGCTCATCTGGCGCGACCCAGCGCACCTCAGCGTGCTCCGTCAGCTTGGGCGAGCCGGAAGCCAGCTCGCACCAGAATGTCGTGAGTGTCACGTCGCCAAAATCGTATGGGTGCGT
>NZ_JBFUFC010000290.1:0-3420 GCF_056403635.1 Microbacterium sp. P2_F9
CGAAACTGACGCGCTGTTCATCGTGATCACCGACGACCACGGAATCCGCCTCGCGCACCCAGACCCCGCTCTGCTGGGGGCGGTCGTCAGCACAGACTTCTCGGACGCGCTCGCCGGGCGCGAGACCGTCGCATGGGAGTCGGGCACGCTCGGCGAATCGGCCCGGGCGAAAGTCCCTGTCCGTGACCCCGATACCGATGAGCCGGTCGGCGAGGTCAGCGTCGGATTCGCGACCACGAGCGTCTTCCAAGAACTTCCGCTGCTGCTCGGAGGAGTGGCCCTCGCCGCCACTGCGGCGCTGTGCCTCGGTGCGATCGTGTCGCTCGTACTTCGGCGGCGCCTCGAACGGCTCACCCTCGGTGTGCAGCCCGAGGAGCTCGCCGCCCTTGTGCAGAATCAGGCGGCCGTGCTCGACGGTGTCGGCGACGGGGTGCTCGCGTACGGGCCAGACGGCATCGTGACGGTCGCGAACGATACGGCGACACGACTGCTCGGAGTCTCAGACCTGGTCGGCCGTCGCGTCGACGGACTCGACCTGCCGCCTGCGGTGCTGAGCGCCCTGTCCGGATCGACGACGGACGGGCGACCATCGGATGCCGCGGAACCCCTCGTGCTCGCGGACCATGTCGTGTTCATCGACACTCGCCCGGTGTCGCGCGCCGATCGGGATCTGGGACTGATCGCCGTGATCCGGGATCGCACCGATGTCGTGACCCTCACGGATCGCCTCGAGACTGTCGCGTCGATGACCGATGCGCTGCGCGTGCAGCGCCACGAGTTCGCGAATCGTCTCCATGTCACGGCGGGTCTCATCGACGCCGGGCGCGTCCCGGATGCGCGGGACTACCTCGACGAGGTTCTCGAGGCGTCGCAGACCTCTGCCGCCCTGCCCCTGGGGGACCACATGACCGAGCCGTTCCTGGCGTCGCTGCTGGAGGCCAAGTCCGTGCAGGCGGCTGAGCGCGGAGTGCGGCTGACCGTGAGCGCTGACTCCTTGGTGCGAGGCATCGTCGCGAAGCCGGAAGACGTGGCAATCGTGCTCTCGAACCTCGTCGACAACGCGGTCGCTGCGGCGGTGCGCGGCGAGGAGCCGCGATGGCTCATCGTCGAACTCCTCGATGACGACGAGACGCTGGTGATGGCGGTCTCGGACTCGGGTGCAGGAGTCGCCGAGGGCGAAGACCCGTTCACCGATCGACCGCGCGTTGACCCGGACCCTGACGCGGTTCACGGTCGAGGCATCGGCCTGCCGCTGATCCGGGACGTGGCAGCACGTGCGGGCGGGGATGTCTGGCTCGCCGCCGCTGGTGACCAGGAAACTTCTGGGGCGGTCTTCTGTGCACGGCTTCCCGGCGTCATGACCGCGCCCACTCAACCGCAACGCGAGGGAACCCGATGACAGATCAGATCACCGTCCTCGTCGTCGACGACGACTTCCACGTCGGAGGCCTCCACAGGGACATCGTCGCCGCGCAGCCCGGCTTCGCCGCGCTGGAGCCGGTGCGAGGAGTTCGCGCCGCACGCGCGGCGGTTCGCGATCTGCACCCCGCTCTCGTGCTCTGCGACGTCTACCTGCCTGACGGTGACGGAATCACCTTCGTCGCCGAGATCGACGTGGATGCGTTCGTGATCAGCGCGGCGTCGGATGGCGGTACGGTCCGCCGGGCGTGGCGGGCCGGCGCCCTCGGCTACCTGATCAAGCCCTTCGAACCGGCGCTGCTGAGCGAGCGACTCGAGGCGTATCGGCGGTTCCGCAATCTCGCTGTGGACGATCGCCGTCTTGACCAAGACACGATCGACAGGGCGCAGCGCGTGCTGCTTGGTAGGGATGCCGGAGCGGCCTCCGCCTCGCGTTCGACCACCGAGAAGCTGCTCATCGACCTGCTGCAGGGCGGTGAGTCGTCCGCGAGCGACATCGCCGGCCGAGCGGGTCTGTCTCGGGCGACGGCACAGAGACACCTCGCCGCAATGGCGACCCGGGGGGATGTGGAGGTCACTCTCCGCTATGGATCAACTGGTCGCCCGGAGCACCGCTACCGCATTCGAAAATGACCGTGGGCAATTTGCGGCATCCGGCCCTCAGTCCTGCGCAGGCGACCTACTCTCTCGTCATGACCTCATCGCCTTCCGCCATCGCCACGACCGGACAGCTGCGCGCGTCGGGGCACACGTACCGGCCGCTGCGCGTCGAACTGCGCGAGAACCTCCTGTCGGCCCTCGCGGACGGACGCGATCCGTGGCCGGGCATCCACGGATTCGACACCACCGTGATCCCGCAGCTGGAGCGCGCCCTGCTCGCGGGGCACGATGTCGTCCTCCTCGGTGAGCGGGGTCAGGGTAAGACCCGCCTGCTGCGCAGCCTCGCCGGCCTGCTCGACGAGTGGTCTCCGGTCATTGCCGGATCGGAGCTGGGCGAGCATCCCTTCCACCCGGTGACCCCGGCATCCGTCCGTCGCGCCTCCGAGCTGGGCGACGACCTTCCGGTCGCGTGGCGGCACCGCGACGAGCGGTACGTCGAGAAGCTCGCGACTCCCGACACCTCGGTGGCCGACCTGATCGGCGACGTCGACCCGATCCGCGTCGCCGAGGGGCGCTCGCTCGGCGACCCCGAGACGATCCACTACGGGCTCATCCCGCGCAGTCACCGCGGCATCGTCGCCATCAACGAACTGCCCGATCTCGCCGAGCGCATCCAGGTGTCGCTGCTGAACGTCATGGAGGAGCGCGACATCCAGATCCGCGGCTATGTGCTGCGCCTCAACCTCGACGTGCTCGTCGTGGCCACCGCCAACCCCGAGGACTACACCAACCGCGGCCGCATCATCACACCGCTCCAGGACCGCTTCGGCGCGGAGATCCRCACCCACTACCCGCCGACGATCGAAGAGGAGGTCGCGGTCATCCGCCAGGAGGCCGACCTCGTCGCCGCAGTGCCCGCGCACCTGCTGGAGGTGCTGGCGCGCTTCACCCGCAATCTTCGGGAATCGGATGCCGTGGACCAGCGTGCCGGAGTGTCCGCGCGGTTCGCGATCGCGGGCGCGGAGACCATCGCGGCGGCCGCGCTGCACCGCGCGACGCGGCAGCACGAAGAGGTCGGGGTGGCGCGACCCGTCGACCTCGAGACCGCCGTCGACGTGCTGGGCGGCAAGATCGAGTTCGAGACCGGCGAGGAGGGCCGCGAGCGCGCGATCCTCGAGCATCTGCTGCGCACCGCGATCGTCGAGACCGCTCGGACGCACCTGCGCGGGATCGACGCCCGCGCACTCGTGGACGCCCTGCACGACGGCGCGACGGTGATGACCGGTGAGCAGGTGCCCGCCGCCGACGTGCTCGCGGCGATGCCGGTGCTCGGCGAGTCCGAGTTGTACGAGGAGGTCGCCGAGCGGCTCGACGCACACACGCCGGGGGAGCGGGCGGGAG
>NZ_JBFUFC010000291.1:0-3420 GCF_056403635.1 Microbacterium sp. P2_F9
GCTCGGGGGGCTGCGCGGCCACGCGCTCGTCGCCGAGGCGATCGCCGACCCCGTCGTGCTCACGACCGTGGAGCGACTGTGGGACGAAGATGCCCGCCACCTGCCCGACCTCGGTCTGGAGCACTACCGCGCAGCCCTGCTCGAGCGATTCCGCAACCCCCGGATCGCGCACCACCTCGACCAGATCAGCACGGATTCGATCACGAAGCTGCGGCTCCGCATCGTGCCCGTCGCGCTCCGCGAGCGCGCAGCCGGCGCCCCGGCTGCGGCCTGCGCGACCGTCATCGCCGCGTGGATCCTGTCGATCGGCGCGGGCCGCTCACCGCTGCCCGCGGACCGGGCGGAGACCCCCGGCTCCGCGGGGCTCGTGACAGTGCTCGACGCGCAGCTGGGGGCCGATCCCGCCTTCTGCTCCGAGGTCGAGCGCGCGGTCGCTTCGCTCGCCGACTCCCTCCACTGATCGCACTCACACCCGAGTTCCGCCATGAGCCCGCACGACACAGGAGAACTTCGATGCTGAAGCCACAGGCCGGCGCCGCCCGCGACCTCGTCAATCTCGACGGCGTATGGCGGTTCGCGCTCGACACCGGCGACCGCGAGGGAACGCCGTGGACCGGCGCGCTCGCCGGATCCCTCGAGGCCGCGGTGCCCGCCAGCTACAACGACCTCTTCGTCGACCCGGCGATCCGCAACCACGTCGGCGTGGTCTGGTATCAGCGCACTGTGCAGGTGCCGCGCGGCTGGGCGGGGGAGCGCATGGTGCTCCGCGTCGATGCAGCCACCCATGCCGGCCAGGTCTACGTGAACGACAGCCTCGTCGCGACCCACATCGGCGGCTACACGCCGTTCGAGGCGGACCTCACGGGGATCGTCGAGGCCGGCACGGCATTCCGGCTCACGATCGGCGTCGACAACCGGCTCACGAACATCACGATCCCACCCGGCACGGTGACGACCGGTCCCGACGGCGCGCAGAAGCAGACCTACGGGCACGACTTCTACAACTACTCCGGCCTCGCCCGCTCGGTGTGGCTGTACTCCACCCCGGTCGCGCACATCGCCGACGTCACCGTCACCACGGACGTCGACGGCACGACGGGCATCGTGAACTATGCCGTCCAGGCTGAAGGCGCCGGCGAGGTGCGGGTGCGGGTGACGGATGCCGCGGGCACCGCCGTTGCCGAGGCATCCGGATCATCCGGCTCGCTCTCGATCGCCGAAGCGACCCTCTGGCAGCCGGGCGCCGCCTACCTGTACGACCTGACGGTGGAGGTCGTGGACGGCGAGACCGTCCTCGACGGGTATCACCTGCCGATCGGGATCCGCACCGTTGAGGTTCGCGGTGCGGAGTTCCTGATCAACGGGGAGCCGTTCTACTTCACGGGGTTCGGCAAGCACGAGGACGCCGCGGTGCGCGGCAAGGGTCACGACAACGCCTACCTCGTCCATGATTTCGAGCTGCTGGACTGGATCGGCGCGAACTCGTTCCGGACGTCGCACTACCCGTATGCCGAGGAGGTGCTCGAGTACGCGGACCGGCATGGGATCGTCGTCATCGACGAGACCGCCGCCGTCGGACTGAACCTCTCCCTCGCCGCGGGCATCACGGGAGCACCGTCCCGGCCGACCTTCTCGCCCGACACGATGAACGCCGGCACCCGCGCCGCGCACGCGCAGCACCTGCGCGAGCTCATCGCCCGTGACAAGAACCACCCCAGCGTCGTGATGTGGTGCGTCGCGAACGAGCCGGCATCGCAGGAGGACGGCGCTCGCGAATACTTCGAGCCGCTGATCGCGCTCACACGCGAGCTCGACCCCAGCCGCCCGGTCACCATCGCCAATGTGATGTTCGCGACATCCGAGACCGATCGTGTCGCGGATCTCCTCGACGTCCTGTGCCTGAACCGCTACTACGGCTGGTACGTCGCCACCGGCGACCTCGCGACCGCGGAGCAGCACCTGCGCGGAGACCTGCAGGCGTGGGCCGCGAAGTACGACAAGCCGATCGTGATGACCGAGTACGGCGCAGACACGCTCTCGGGCCTCCACTCCGTCTGGGACGTGCCGTGGACCGAGGAGTATCAGCGCGACTACCTCGCGATGAACCACCGCGTGTTCGACAGCATCCCGGCCTTCGTGGGGGAGCAGGTGTGGAACTTCGCGGACTTCGAGACCTCCGTCGGCATCCACCGCGTCGGCGGCAACAAGAAGGGCGTGTTCAGCCGCGACCGCAAGCCGAAGGCCGCGGCGTTCGCCCTCCGGGATCGCTGGCGCGCGATCGGCAACCGCAAACCCGGCACAACAGAAGGGAACCCCTCATGATCATCGACAAGGCCGAGGTCATCGTCACCAGCCCGGACCGCAACTTCGTGACGCTCAAGCTCACGACCGATGACGGGCTGACGGGGCTGGGTGATGCGACCCTCAACGGCCGCGAGCTGGCGGTGGTCGCCTATCTCACCGAGCATGTGGTGCCGCTGCTGATCGGGTCGGATGCCGCGAAGATCGAGGACACCTGGCAGTTCCTGTACCGCTCCGCATACTGGCGCCGTGGGCCGGTGACGATGGCCGCGATCGCCGCCGTCGACATGGCGCTGTGGGACATCAAGGGCAAAGCGGCCGGGATGCCGGTCTACCAGCTGCTCGGCGGCGCCAGCCGCACCGGGCTGCTCGCCTACGGACACGCGTCGGGCAAGGAGCTGCCCGAGCTGTTCGACTCGGTGCGCTCGCACCTCGAGCAGGGCTACCGGGCGATCCGCATCCAGACCGGCGTGCCAGGACTCAAGGCGATCTACGGGATCGCCTCGCAGGCGGCCGACACCGGTGGCGGCGAAGCCCGCTACGACCACGAACCTGCCCGGCGTGGCGCGAAGCCGGTCGAGGAGGACTGGGACACCCGGTCGTACCTGCACCACCTGCCGGGGGTGTTCGAAGCGGTCCGCAACGAGTTCGGCCCCGACATCCCGCTCCTGCACGACGGCCACCACCGGATGACGCCGATCCAGGCCGCCAAGCTCGGCAAGAGCCTGGAACCGTACGACCTGTTCTGGCTCGAGGACTGCACCCCGGCCGAGAACCAGGAGGCGCTGCGGCTGGTGCGCCAGCACACCACGACTCCGCTGGCGATCGGCGAGATCTTCAACACGGTCTGGGACTTCAAGGACATCATCCGCGACCAGCTCATCGACTACGTCCGCGGTGCCGTCACGCACATGGGCGGTATCTCGCCGCTCAAGAAGACCCTCGACTACGCCGCGATGTACCAGATCAAGTCGGGCATGCATGGGCCGACCGACATCTCACCAGTCGGCATGGCGGCCGCGATGCAGCTCGGACTGTCGATCCACAACTTCGGCATCCAGGAGTACATGCGCCACGGCGCCAAGACCGACCAGGTCTTCGAGCAGTCCTTCACCTGGA
>NZ_JBFUFC010000292.1:0-3341 GCF_056403635.1 Microbacterium sp. P2_F9
CTCTGATGCAGATCAGCGCACGTCGGCGGCGGGACATTCTGGATGCACTTCGACGCGGCACCGTCCCGCAGCGTGGCCTCGACGTGATGGCGGTCGGCCTTGGTCCGTTCGAACCGACACTGCGATCGGAGCTTGACAACGCCGCTGACGGTGGGGCCCAATTCAAGGCGGTTCGCGGCGAATATGGGTCGGGGAAGACCTTCTTCGCTCGTTGGCTCGGAGAGACGGCGAAGAAGAAGGGCTTTGCCGTATCCGAGGTGCAAATCTCCGAGACAGAGACGCCGCTCCACAAACTGGAGACGGTGTACCGGCGGATCATCGAGAGTCTCGGCACGGCGGAGTCGCAGCCAAGCGCTTTCCGCGAGGTCATCGATGGATGGTTTCACGTCCTCGAGGGTGACGTCATCGCGGCGGGAACGGACGGGTCTAACGCGCGCGCACTTGCGCACGCCGTCGATCTACTGATGGAAAGTCGGCTCGCAATTGTGAGCAAGACCGCGCCGATGTTCGCTGCTGCACTTCGCGGATACCGCGCAGCTCTCATCGCTGGCGATACGGTGCAGGCCGAGGGCATCTTGGCATGGCTTGGTGGTCAGCCACACGTGGCGGCGAGTGTTCGTCGCGGTGCCGGAGTTCGAGGGGATCTTGACCACTTCGGGGCGCTTGGGTTTTTGCAAGGGCTCCTTGCGGTTCTGCGAGATTCTGACTATCGCGGCCTCGTGCTTGTGCTTGATGAGGTCGAGACACTACAGCGGGTTCGCTCGGATATTCGCGAGAAGTCCCTCAATGCACTTCGCCAGCTCGTGGACGAGATCGATTCGGGGCGATTCCCCGGGCTCTACGTGTTGATCACCGGCACTCCGGCATTCTTTGACGGTCAACAGGGGATGCAGCGACTCCCGCCTCTCGTCCAGAGGCTGCAGACCGACTTTTCCGGGGACCCACGGTTCGACAATCCGCGAGCGCCGCAACTGCGGCTAATGGGGTTCCGCGAAGAATCGCTGCTTGAGCTCGGAGTCCGGATTCGAGGGATCTACACGGCAGGTAGCGACGCCGCCGAGCGCATCTCGCAGGAGGTCGACGATGGTTTCCTGAAGCAGCTCTCTCAAAGCATCGTCGGCCAGCTGGGCGGCCGAGTGGGTGTCGCTCCGCGCCTGTACCTGCGCAAACTGGTGGACATTATGGACCGGGTTGAGCAGTTCCCTGAATACTCTGCGGCGCGCGACGGCCTGGGCGTCATCCCCGCATCGGAAATGACCCAGGACGAGCGTGCGTCGATGCGACTCGGGAAGATCGCTCAGGACGACGACCTCGACGACATTGACCTCGATCTCTCGTGAGCGAGACTGCCGCCGCGCTCGACCCAGCACTCGAGTTTCACATCGTCAATTCGCTTGGTTGGGCCCAGCTTCGACCGCTACAAGCGGATGCGATCGCTCCGGTGCGCTCCGGGGCGGATTGCCTTCTGCTCGCGCCCACGGCAGGGGGCAAAACGGAAGCAGCAGTCTTCCCGCTCATCTCGGAAATGCTGCAGCAAGGCTGGCGCGGGCTCTCCGTTATCTACGTCGCGCCGCTACGCGCGTTGCTCAACAACCTCTTTCCTCGCTTGACGACCTACGGGTCATGGGTGGGCCGCACTGTTGGACTGTGGCACGGTGACGTAAGCGACGGTGATCGCCGTCGAATGCTCTCAGAGCCGCCGGACATCCTCTTGACAACCCCGGAATCGCTAGAGGCGATGTTGGTCTCTCGAAGAGTCGACCATGTGCGCTTCCTCGGATCTGCGCGGGTGGTAGTGATTGATGAGGTGCATTCGTTCGCAGCATCCGATCGGGGCTGGCATCTGCTCGCCGTTCTCGAACGACTCCAGAGGCTATCGGGCGCTCAAATCCAGCGGGTTGGGCTCTCCGCCACCATCGGAAACCCGCACGAGATAGTGCGGTGGCTCCAGGGCTCAAACCGTGACCTCGAGCGAGATCCGATCGTCGTCGAGGAGCGGCCGTTGACTGGCGCCGCGATGCCCGAAGTAACTCTCGACTACGTCGGTTCCCTCTCCAACGCGGCAGAAGTGCTTTCGCGAAKTCACCGCGGGGAGAAGCGGCTCGTGTTCTGCCAGTCACGGCGGCACGTCGAAGAGTTGGTCTTCGAACTTCGTGAACGAGGTGTTACCACCTACGCCTCGCATTCATCGCTATCGAAGGATGAGCGCGCAGTTAGCGAACTCGCGTTTGCGGAGTCCACCGATTGCGTCATCGTGGCGACATCAACGCTCGAGCTCGGCGTTGACATCGGTGATCTCGATCGGATGATTCAAATCGACTCACCGTTCGCCGTGTCGTCCTTCCTCCAGCGCATAGGTCGGACTGGGCGGCGAGTCGGCACCACTCGGAACGCCCTCTTCCTGACAACAGATGTGGATTCGCTGCTTCGCGCCGCTGGACTGCTGGTTCTGTGGAAGCGAGAATTTGTCGAGCGAGTCACTCCACCACCGCATCCCCGGCACATCGCCGCCCAGCAGTTCTTGGCTCTGGCGCTACAGGAAGGCTCGTTCTGGCAGTCATCGTGGCAGGACTGGTGGGCTGGCAGCCAAGTGATGGTCGACGGCGGCGAGGTCCTCGAGTATCTCCGTTCGGAAGAGTTCCTCGTGTCAGACGGAGATCGGCTATTTATTGGTCCGCAGGCTGAAAAGAAGTTCGGCCGTCGGCACTTCATGGAGCTACTTTCGTCATTCATTGCAGAGAAGGAACTTCGCGTGATGGAGGATCGCCGGGAGCTGGGAACGGTAGAGCCGATCGCCCTAAAGCAAGCGATTGTGGACGGTGTCGAGCCGCTTCTCTTGACGGGACGTTCTTGGCGTGTGGAGGCGGTCGACTGGGAGAGATTTGTTGTGCGGGTAACCTCGTGGCCAGAGCGGGGTAGCGTCCGTTGGCAGAGTGGTGCCATTGCCCAGTCATTCGAGATGATGCGTGCCCAGCGAGACGTGCTGCTGGGTGAGACTCCTGCTGTGACTGTGTCGCGTCGAGCCTCGAGACAGCTCACGCAGTTGCGAGACGATCTCGCCGAGACAGTGGACCCGAGTCGACTCGTGCGTCAGAGAACCGAGAAGTGGGTTCGTGTGTGGACCTGGGCGGGGTTACACGCGAATGCGACGCTGCTCGGGGCAATGGGCGACCCTCGTGACTCCGACATGGAGAACGAGTACATTTCGCTTCCGCCCGAGTTCGACATCAGCAGGCTCGGGTCAGTGGACGTGGCGGAAGCTGTGCCGTACATAAGTCCCCAGGCCGCGGACGCCCTCAAATTCTCGGAGGCCCTGCCTGATCGCCTGGCCGTCAACACAC
>NZ_JBFUFC010000293.1:0-3289 GCF_056403635.1 Microbacterium sp. P2_F9
GGCGGTCGCCCGACCACAGCACCGCCTGCACCTTGAGGCGCCGCAGCGGCGCGCTGAAGCCGATCGGCGCGTCGAGCTCGAGCGCGCGATCGAGCATCTCGTCAGCGCGACGGGTCTGACCGAGCGCATAGAGCGGGCCGATCACGTTCGACAGCAGCATGGCCCCCGAGGTGCGCTCCACTCCCCGCTGGCGTGCGCGCTCGGCGCCTTCCTCGGCGGTGCGCACCGCCTCCTCGTAGCGACCGAGCAGGTTCAGGGCATCCGACTGGTTGACCCAGTAGCGAAGGCGGGCAGAATCGTTGCCGACGGCGAACTCCCGGGCGAGCGCGAGATCGGCGAGGCCGGCGTCGATGTCGCCGCCGGCCAATCGGGAGAAACCTCGGATGTTGGATGCCACTGACATGCGCGCTCGGTTGTCGACCGCGGTCGCCTCGGCGAAAGCCCCGTCAGCCATCTCGATGGCTTCGCCGAATCGGGCGATGAGCATGAGGCGGGCGGCCAGTTCACCGAGCACGTTCGCGCGCAGCACGCTGCGCGGCTGCCCGTCGAGCACGGCGAGCGCCTGACGCAGCAGCTCGATCGATCCGCTCTGGCCGACGTTGGCCAGGTACGACGCCTTGTGGCGCAGCAGGAGTGCGTAGGCCGCCGCGTCGGTCGGGTCGCAGAGCGAGATCGCCTCGTCGATCAGTGCGATGGCCCGCTCGCTCTCGCCCGCGTTCCGCAGCACATACGAGGTGTCGCCGAGCATCTCCACCTTGGTGCGCTCGGCGAGATCGCTCGCGTCGGTCACCTGGTCCCACAGTTCGATCGCCCGTTCGCCCATCGTGGCGGCGGTGGCGAAGGCGAATGAAGTCCTCGCCTGCTGGAAGGCTGCGATCGACGCGATGAACGCCTCGCGCACGTTGTGCGCCGCCATCCAGTGGTACGAGATCGCTGTGGCGTCCGCACCGCTGGTGCTGGACTGCGCCACCAGGGCCTGGGCGTAGCGCGTGTGGAACCGCACTCGCTCCCCCGGCAGCAGCTCATCGTGGATCGCCTCGCGCACGAGCGCGTGCCGGAATGCGTAGGCGGTGTCGTCGACCAGCAGCACGCTGGCGGCGATGGCCTCGCTGGCCGCCGCGTCGATGGCCTCGGGCGACTCGTCGCACACCGCGACAAGCAGCTCGTGCTCCACGCGCACGCCGCCGGCGGCGATCAGCCGGAGCATGCGCTGGGTGGGGTCCGTGAGCTGCTCGTAGCGAGCGAGCAGGATGTCGCGGAGCGTGTCCGGGAAGCTGTCCATGCTGCGCACCCCGCTGCAGCAGACCAGCTCCTCCACGAAGAACGGCACGCCCTCCGTGCGCAGGTAAACCTGTGCCAGCTCGTCTTCGTCGGGTGGCCCGTCGAGGATCGCGGTGGCCATCTCCCGCACCTGCCGACGGTCGAGGCGCGCGAGTTCGAGTCGCACGACGCGGCGATTGCGGTCGAGCTCGGGCAGCAAGGCCCGCAGGGCGCTGCCACGGCCGAGCTCGTCGCTGCGGAAGGTGAGCACGATCAGCACTCGCGCGTGTTCGATCACCCGGATCAGAAAGCGCAGCAGCCCCAGGCTCTGCTGATCGACCCAGTGGACATCTTCGATCACGAGCACGACGGGCCGGACCGCGGCGACGTTCTCGAGCACCTCGGCGACGGCGTCGTAGAGCCGATCTGCGCCACCCCGGACGGGTGGATCACCGACGGAGGCACGGGGCCTCAGCTCGGGCAGAAGCAGCGCGAGCGCGTCGCCTGCAGGACCCGAAGCGTCGAGGAGCGCCGCTTCGCCCACCTCCTGTGCGAGCGACCGGAGCGCCGATTGGATCGGGGCATACGGGGGTGCGTCGCGATCGAAGTCGACGGACTGACCGCGCAGCGCGATCGCCTCGGGCGGGAGCGATCGCAGGAACTCTCCCACGAGACGGGTCTTGCCGATGCCCGCCTCGCCGCCCACGAGCACCGCTCTGGTGGAGCCCGCGATGCTGTCGGCGTAGGCGTCGCCGAGCGCGTCGAGGTCGGCCTCCCGGCCGACCAGCGAGGGGCTGACCGTAGCTCGCATGTATTCATCGTCCCACCGTCCTCCGACAATGGGCACGGTCGAGCGCGGCGCGATCGCGATGTGCTGCGGCCCCACGTGCGGAGCCGTCACGGGTGCGAGAGCGGCCTCGGTGCCGGGTGCCCCAGGTGGCCGATCCGCTGCGCGAGCTGCCGCAGACCCCGTTCGGTGGTGGACGTCGTGCGGCCACCGCGCTCGCGGGCGATCCGGCGGTATTCGAGCTCGCGGAGCTGTCGCTCTTCGGCGGCTTGGCGAAGGTGGACGAACGTGTCCTCGCTGACGTACATGGGTGCCTCCTCAGGCGCTTTGTCCTGAGTCACACTGCTCGCTAAGGCACCCGGCATCCATCGGGAGGATGCCGTATTTCCGCGCGGAGGACGCGTCGAGAGCTGAGCAACCGAACCAGGTGCTCATGACGCCGCGAGGTGCCACAGTATGTCCATGCCTGCATCAGCGTCCGCCGCCGTCATGGTCGGACGTCGCGCGGAATTCGACGTGCTTCTCGCGGCCTACGACCTCGGCGCGCTCGGGCATCCCCGAGCGGTGGTGATCCGCGGCGAGGCGGGCATCGGCAAGACCCGACTGATCCAGGAATTCCTCGCTGCGGTGGCAGCACGCCCGCGGGACGGTATCCGGCTCGTGGTGGCCACGGGGCAGTGCATCGACCTAGGGCCGATCGGCGCGCCGTTCACTCCGATCCGGCGTCTGCTGCACGAGCTGTACAGCGCCGTGGGAGTCGAGGCCATCCGCGACGCGTCGGGGAGCGCGGCTGTGGCGGCGACGCTCGGCACCTTGATCCCCGAACTCGCGGGCGACGACGCTGCGCGGCCGCCGGGCGGTGCCGACTACGTGTCAGAGGCGATCGAACGGTTGATCGAGAACCTGAGCGCGGAGTGCCATCTGGTGCTTGTCATCGAAGACCTGCATTGGGCGGATGCCGCGACCCTGGCGCTGCTGAAGACGCTCGCGGTGACGCTCCGCGGCTCACACGTGACCATGGTCATGACCTACCGCTCCGACGACGTGGGGCGAGGGCATCCGCTGCGCCCGGTGCTCGCCGAATTCGATCGGAGCCGTGTCGTCTCGGCCGTGGAAGTCGCGCGGCTGTCCGCGGATGACGTGGCTGAGCAGGCCCGGCTTATTCTCGGGCGGCCCGCCGACGCTGCGGAGCTCCATTCCATCGTCGGGCGCAGCGAAGGGGTTCCATTCTTCGTCGAGGAG
>NZ_JBFUFC010000294.1:0-3270 GCF_056403635.1 Microbacterium sp. P2_F9
GATTCAGGAAGCCGTCGCACTGGCGACCCAGACCGTCGAGGCCGGCGGTCGTCGGCAGGGCCTCAGCACCCCGGAGCAGCGCCTCGCCCAGGACGTCATCACCCCGCTCGGTCTCGGAGCCCTCAACGAGAACGTGCTCGTCGTCGATGGTGCCCACTTTCGCTGGCTTCAGCCCCTCGCACGCTGGGAGGGTGAGCTCGGCACCGCCACGACGGTCGGATCACTGCGCGCGAAGCTCGCGCCGTGGGGCATGACTAAGGCGATGGAGGACGCCGTCCTCATCACATGGGCGCTCATCGACAATCGCGAGTTCGCTGGTATGGGTCCGGCTCCGCGCGTGGGCGAGCTGCTGGACGGCGCCGTGCCGCGCCGCGCCAGCCTGCCGAGCGAGCCGGACTGGGCTCGTGCGAAGGAGCGCGCGGGGAGTGTATTCGGCGTCGCGCCCGAGGCGAACCTCACCTCGAGGTCCGTCGCGCGGTTCGCTGGAGCCGTCCGAACGCAAGCATCGAGCAGCCGCGTTGGCGACCTCGTTGCACAGCTCGACGAACACGCTGTGGTCCTCGGCATCGACCCGCAGAGTCCCGCTGGCCGCCTCGCCACCGCGCGCCGCGTGCACGAACTGGTGAAAGCCGTTGAAGCAACGCGGGACGACAAGACCCTCGTCGAGACCATCGTGACGTTCGATCTCGCGGAGGAGCTCACGCCGTACGGGAGCGCGCATGCCAGTGCCGAACGACTCGCCACCGAGCTGCGCGGGCTCGACTGGGGAATGGTCGACGCGGCGCTCGCGCGCAACGACGGCGGGTTCGAGGCCGCGCTCGCCGAGCTGCGCAAGGCGGCGGCACTCGAGGAGTCGGTGATCCATCTCGAGCCCCCTTTAAAGGCGGTCGCGGCGAAGGCGCGAGCGATCGTCATCGTGCCGCCGCCTCCGCCGCCGCGCCCGCCGCGCCCGCCTCACACGCGAAAAGCAGCCGTCGCTGATCTCGACGAAGTCCTTCGGGAGCTTCAGGTGGAGATGGAGGAGGAAGCGGGCGACGACGGGAGCATCACGATCACCTGGCAGGTCGATCAGCCGTGACCGCCCCCGTCGCAACCGAGGCCGCACTCCGCGTGCTGCTCGCTGACTGGCTGAGCCGGTCGGGGCACTCGCGGACGATCCTCGTGCGCGCGCAGCCGAACTGGTCGGGGCAGCCAGAGCTGGTGATCGGCGAGGATCGCGTGCGGGTCGCCGAGGGTGTCTCCGGACTCGCAGCGCTCGATGCGATGCGGTCAGCTCGCGAAGACGAGTTCCTTGCCGTTCTCACCCAACTCGAGGTGGCGCAGCTGGGCAGCGCGGTCGTGCTCGACGCCGAGCGCCAGCGGGTGTTCGATCTCGACGAGTGGAGCGGCATCCCGGCACTATTCGGCTCGCGCGCAACGATGGTCCCGCGGCCCGTGCGCGAACTGGGGCCATGGGTGCCGAAGCTGCTCGCCACGCTCAGGCGCGACAAGGGCTACGCCCCGGCGCCGGGCGGCGTTGTCTCCGCCGAGCACGTCGTCCGGTCGATGCTGGTCGCGCTACTCGGACTCGACAGCCCCGACCGTCTCGACCTCGCTGACGCGCTCACTCCGCTCGACCACCCCGGCGTGCGCGCACAGCTCGCCGAACTCGACTCGGACGCGCGCAACGGACTGCTGCGGGTGACCGGCCAATACGTTGAGCCGCACCTCGCGATGGCGCTGCGTGCCGCCTCCGCGCCGGGCAAGGTCTCTGCGGTCGCCGTCGGTCTCGTTGTCGGTGAGCTCTGGGGGAGCGGCGCCGTCGCTCCGGACGCGGCTACGGCGGCGGCACGGGTGAGGGTCGAGCAGTACGTCGGTCCGTCGCCGAGTTTCACCGCCGCGCAGCGTTACGGCTCGGCCGCGCAGCTCATCACCCGCCGCTGGCACGCAGCCGGAGACCTTCACGCGCGTGATGCGTTCGACCAGGCCGAAGCGATCTGCGCCGACATCGCGTGGAGCCAGGGGGCCCAGGCGTCCGCCTTCCTCCCCGCCGGACTGCGCGCTCGGGTCTCGACCTTCGCTCGCACCGTCACCACAGCCGCGGCATCCCCCTCGGAGAGCTCAGCTCGCGACGCGGATGCGGCGCTCGAGGCGGTCGAGGCGCATGGCGCGCGTGCGACCTTCGAGCGCTCCCTGCCGAAGGCGCGGATGGCCGCGCGTCTCCTGCGTTGGCTGAGCAGTCCGGCTGTTGCGGACCCGGGGCTGCCGCGCGCGATCGCCGTCTACGCCACCGACGGTGCCTGGGCAGAGCGCGCACTCGGTGACATCTGGGATGGCGACACCGACCTCGAACTCGCCCACGCGTATCGCTCCCTCGCCCACGCGGTGCAGGTCATTCGCCGCCGAGATGACGCTGCCGCCGGGGCATCCCTCTCCGGAGCAGCCGGTGTCGGGGGCGGGATCGTCCCTGTCGAGGACATGCTCTCGAGGCTGGTCGTGCCGCTCTCGGCGGACGAGCACGTGCTGCTGATTGTGCTCGACGGGATGAGCGTGCCGACCGCGATCGAACTCGCCGCCGAACTCGACTCTGCCGGCTGGACCGAGCTCGTCCGCGAGGGCTCCAGGCATCGCGACATCGCCCTCGCGGCGCTGCCGACCGTCACCACCTACTCGCGCACGTCGCTGTTCGCGGGCGAGCTCCTCGCGGGCAATCAGYAGACCGAGAAGTCGCGCTTCGCTGCCGCCGTCAACGGAGTCGTCTTCCACAAGGACGACCTCCGGTCCGACGCCGGGTATGCGCTTCCACCCACAGCCACCGCAGCGATCGCCGATCGCAGCAACCGAATCATCGGTGTTGTGCTCAACACGATCGACGATGCGCTGTCTGGCGCGGATGTCGACGCCCTGCACTGGTCGTTACGCGACGTCGCCAAACTCGAGGCGCTGCTCGACGCAGCTGCGGCCGCGGGGCGCATCGTGATCCTCACCTCCGACCACGGACACATCGTCGAGCGAGGAACCGAGTTGCGGAACATGCTCGAGTTCTCGGCGCGCTGGCGAGTGCCCAACGCGGGAGCCCTGCAAACAGACGAGGTGCTGGTGAGCGGTCCTCGCGTGCTCGCTCCCGGCGGTAGCGCGGTGCTCGCGGTTTCTGACGGCATCCGCTACTCCGCCAAGAAGCCCGGCTACCACGGCGGCGCATCGCTCGCCGAGCTCAGCATCCCGATCCTCGTTCTGAAGCCGCGCGGCGCCGCCGACCCGCACGGGTGGGTGGAAGCTCCCCCGCAGGAG
>NZ_JBFUFC010000295.1:0-3242 GCF_056403635.1 Microbacterium sp. P2_F9
CCCTGGGGATGCAGTTCGGCCTCTGGTTCGAGCCCGAGATGATCAACCCCGACTCGGACGCCGCCCGCGAGAACCCCGACTGGATCATGGGCCCGGGCCATCGCCAGCCGCCCACCGCCCGGTACCAGCAGGTGCTCGACCTGTCCAACCCTGCTGCGTTCGCGCACGTGCTCGAGAGCATGAGCGGCCTCGTCGCACGCTACGACATCGACTTCATCAAGTGGGACCATAACCGCGATCTCGTCGACGCGGGGCACCCGGCCTCCGGGGTCGCCGGTGTCCACAACCAGACCCTCGCGTTCTACCGCCTCGTCGACGAGCTCCGTGCGCGTTTCCCCCGCCTGGAGATCGAGGCATGTTCGTCAGGTGGCGCCCGCGCCGACCTGGAAGTGCTCGAACGCAGCGAACGCATCTGGGCGAGTGACTGCATCGACGCGCTCGAACGCCAGCGCATCGAGCGGTGGACGGGCATCACGGTTCCTCCCGAGCTCATCGGCTCGCACGTCGGCTCCGCGAGGGCGCACTCCACGCGGCGCACCCACGACATGTCGTTCCGCGCCGGAACCGCCCTCTTCGGCAGTTTCGGGATCGAGCAGGACCTCACTGCCGCGCCCGCCGAGGACCYCGAGGAGCTCGCCCAGTGGATCACGCTCTACAAGGGTGCACGGGGCTGGATGCACCGGGGAACCGTCGTCCGAGGCGACCACCCCGACCCCGCCTATTGGATCCGCGGCATCGTCTCGCGTGATCGCGACGAGGCGCTCTACTCGCTCGTGGCGATGGCGACGGGAGTGCAGAATCCGCCCGGCGTCGTTCGCCTGCCGGGCCTCGACCCCGATCGCCACTACCGCGTCGAACCGATCGCTCCGGGCGACGCCATCCTGACCTTCAACCACCACGCAGGTCCTGCGTGGTGGACGACGGGCATCGAACTGACCGGCCAGGTGCTCGCGACCGCCGGCATCCAGGCCCCTGCGCTCGCCCCCGAGCACCTCGCTGTGATCCACGTCACGGCCATTCCCACGGAAGGACGGTGACAGCATGGCCACCCAGACCCTGGAACGGCCCGTGTCGACCCGGCAGCGCTCGGTCGAGAAGCCTCGCACGAGGTTCATGCTCGGAATGAAGCGCCGCGAGGCGATCGCCGCATGGATCTTCGTCGCGCCCGCACTGATCGGCTTCCTGGCATTTTTCGTCTGGCCCGCGATCAGGGGCTTCTTCTACAGCTTCACGGACTTCGACCTGCTGACGGCGCCCGAGTTCATCGGATTCGACAACTACATCCGCCTCGCGCAGGACCCGCTGTTCTGGAACGCACTCGGAACCACGGTCTATTACGTCGCCATCAACATCGGTCTGCAGACCGTCGTGGCGCTGGGAATCGCGGTGCTCATGCACCGGCTCACCCAGTCGCTGGTCATCCGAGGAATCATCATCTTCCCGTACCTGATCGCCAACGTCATCGCGGCGCTCGTGTGGTTCTACATGTTCGACTTCCAGTTCGGCATCGTCAACGAGGTCATCGACGCCATCGGGCTCGACAAGATCGCCTTCTTCGGTCAGAGCGAATGGGCCATCCCGACCGTTGCGCTGATCAACGTGTGGCGTCACATGGGCTACACCGCGCTGCTGATCTTCGCGGGACTGCAGACGATCCCGAAAGAGGTCTACGAGGCCGGCGCCATCGATGGCGGCTCGGAATGGCGGATGTTCCGCAGCATCACGCTTCCCCTGCTGCGCCCGGTGCTCGCAATGGTCCTCGTCATCACCGTGACCGGCTCCTTCCAGCTCTTCGACACGATCGCCGTGACGACGCAGGGCGGCCCCGTGAACTCCACGCGAGTCATCAACTACTACATCTACGACGTGGCGTTCAACCGATTCGACTTCGGCTACGGCTCGGCGATGGCGCTGGCGCTGTTCGTCCTGCTCGCCGTCTTCACCTTCATTCAGCTGCGCCTGACGCGCGCCAACCAATCCGACCTGGGATGACCCGAAATGACGATCACAGCGACTTCCCCCGCGCCCGCCGTCGAGCAGACCCCGGCTGCTCCCATCACTCCACCGCAGCAGGCCGCGAAGCGTCCCGTCCGTCGTATCCACTGGGGCCGCTTCTTCGGCTGGATCGCCCTGGGCGCCGTGATGCTCATCACCCTTTTCCCCTTCTACTGGATGCTGCGCACCGCGCTGTCGACGAACACCTCCCTCGGCAGCGACCCTGGATCGCTGCTGCCGGTCGACTTCACGCTCGGCGCCTTCGAGCGAGTCCTGGGGCTCGCGACGCCGGCTGAGGCGATGGCCGAGGGCGGTGCCGCTGCATCGATCGACTTCTGGGCGTACCTGCGCAATTCGCTCATCGTCGCCACGGTCACGACTGTCGGTCAGCTGCTGTTCTGCTCGATGGCCGCGTACGCCTTCGCCCGACTGACGTGGCGCGGACGCGACTTCGTCTTCGCGATGTTCCTCACCGCGCTGATGGTGCCGCCGATCTTCACGACGATTCCCAACTTCGTCACCATCCGCGAGCTCGGACTGCTGAACACCTATGCAGGCATCGTGCTGCCCTCGCTCCTCATGACGCCGTTCGCCGTGTTCTTCCTCCGGCAGTTCTTCCTCGGCATCCCGCGCGAGATCGAGGAAGCGGCGATCATCGACGGCGCGGGTCCGGTGCGACGGTTCTTCGGAGTCATCCTCCCGCTCAGCGGGTCGCCGATCGCCACGCTGGCGATCCTGACCTACATCTCCTCGTGGAACGAGTACTTCTGGCCGCAGCTGGTTGGCCGCGCCGAAGAAGTCCGCGTTCTCACGGTGGCGCTCGGCATCTTCCGTTCCCAGACTCCGCAGGGCGGTCCCGACTGGGCCGGTCTGATGGCGGCGACGCTCATCGCAGCACTTCCGATCCTCATCCTGTTCCTCTTCCTGGGGAAACGGGTCATCAACTCGATCGGTTACTCGGGCGTCAAGTGACGTCCRTTCAGAAGCACAACGAAAGGAAAGCAATGAAAAAGCTGTCCCCCCTGGTGGCTCTTGCAGCACTGCCGCTGGTATTGCTCACAGGGTGCGCCACCGGCGCATCTGCCGGAAGCGAAGCTGCTCCCGCCGAGATCACCTACTGGCTCTGGGACTCCAACCAGCAGCCGGCCTACGAGCAGTGCGCCGCGGACTTCGCCGACGCCAACCCCGGCGCATCGGTGAAGATCGAGGCCTACGGCTGGGATGACTACTTCCAGACGCTGACGACC
>NZ_JBFUFC010000296.1:0-3220 GCF_056403635.1 Microbacterium sp. P2_F9
GGGTGTGCGCATCGCCAAGGTGTCGGCCCTCATCGTGCCGATCGCCGGGATCGCGATGCAGCTGTCGCTCCTGGTCGTGCTCGGCGTCGGCGGCCTGCGGGTGGCGTCCGGAGCGATCACGGTTGCGGCCCTCGTCACCTTCATCATGTTCCTGTTCATGCTGATCGCGCCCCTGGGATCGACCTTCGGCGCGATCACCTCGGTGAACCAGGCGCTGGGCGCACTCGGTCGCATCCAGGAGATCCTCGACCTGCCGACCGAGACCCAGGGCGACGCCCAGCTCGCGGAATCGGTCCGCGGTGCGGACGCACCCGTGGCCGGCGGTCCGGACGCCGGGCTCTCCGCGGTCGCGATCGAGTTCCGCGACGTGCACTTCCGCTACCCGGAAGCCGTCGTCGCGGCCCGGCGCAAGGCCGAGTCCGAAGCGCTGGCCGTGCTCGAGAACGCGCACGTCGACACGTTCACCATGGCCGGCGATGTGAGCGTCGATGCCTCAGGGCTCGAAGCGGGGAACGCGCCCGCCTTGGCCCCCGGCGAGGTGCTGCGCGGCGTCTCGTTCTCGGTGCCGCGCGGCTCTCGCGTGGCGCTGGTCGGACCGTCCGGAGCCGGCAAGAGCACGACCCTCGCCCTCATCGAGCGGTTCTACGACCCGTCCGGCGGCGCCGTCCTCATCGATGGCGAGGATGCCCGCACCATCGACCGCGACGGGCTCCGCGCCCGCCTGGGCTACGTGGAGCAGGATGCCCCGACCCTGGCTGGGACGATCGCGGAGAACCTGCGACTGGCCTCGCCCGAGGCATCCGATGCGGACTGCGAGCGCGTGCTGCGTGCGGTGAACCTCGGCGAAGTGCTCGAGCGGAGCCCGCTCGGCGTCGACGCCCCGGTCGGCGAGAGCGGTGTGATGCTGTCCGGCGGCGAGCGCCAGCGACTCGCGATCGCGCGGGCGCTCCTGGCCGCACCCCCGATCCTGCTGCTCGACGAGTCGACCTCGTCGCTCGACGGGCTCAACGAGCAGCGCATGCGCGACGCGATCGACGCGGTCGCCACCGGCCGGACGCTCATCGTGATCGCGCACCGCCTCTCGACCGTCGTCGACAGCGACCACATCGTCGTCATGGACCACGGGCAGGTCGTCGGCCAGGGCACGCACTCCGAGCTCGTCGAGTCCACGCCGCTGTACCGCGACCTCGCCCGCCACCAGCTCCTCGTCTGAGACGACGGATGCCTCGGCCGCCGCGGACGGCGGGCCGAGGCATCCGGAACCGTCGTCAGGCGCGCGCGGCGACCTTCAGGCGGTAGCGCAGGGCGGCGAGCTCGGCCTGGAGCGCGGCCGGGACCTTGCCGCCGAAGCGGGAGTAGAACTCCTCGGTGAGATCAGCTTCGCGCGTCCACAGCTCAGGGTCGACCGCGAAGAGCTCGGCGAGGTCTTCCTCGGTGACCGTCAGCCCGTCGAGGTTGAGGTCCTGCACGCGCGGCAGCCGGCCGATCGCGCTGTCGACGGCGGGCACCTCGCCTTCGATGCGGCGGATGATCCAGTCGATGACCCGTGAGTTGTCGCCGAAGCCGGGCCAGAGGAAGCGGCCGTCGGTGCCGCGGCGGAACCAGTTGACCTGGAAGATGCGCGGGGCGCGGTCGAACCGCAGCTGCTGACCCACCTTGAGCCAGTGCGCGAAGTAGTCCGCCATGTTGTAGCCGCAGAAGGGCAGCATCGCGAACGGGTCGCGGCGCAGCTCGCCGAGCGTGCCCTCGGCCGCCGCGGTGCGCTCGGAGGAGATGTTCGAGCCCATGAAGACGCCGTGGGTCCAGTCGGTGGCCTCGACGACCAGCGGAACATTCGTGGCGCGGCGTCCGCCGAAGAGGATGCCGTCCAGCGGGAAGCCCGCCGGATCATCCCAGTCCTCGGCGATCTGCGGGCACTGCGCGGCGCCGACCGTGAAGCGGGAGTTGGGGTGCGCGGCGGGGCGCCCCATGTCGGGCGTCCAGGGGTTGCCCTCCCAGTCGGTGAGGTGCGCCGGCGGCACATCCGTCAGGCCTTCCCACCACACGTCGCCGTCGGGGCGCAGCGCGACGTTCGTGAAGATCGTGTTGCCCCACATGGTCTCGACGGCGGCGACGTTGGTCGATTCGCCGGTGCCGGGGGCGACACCGAAGAACCCGGCCTCGGGGTTGATCGCCCAGAGGCGTCCGTCGTCACCGGGTCGCAGCCACGCGATGTCGTCGCCGATCGTCTCGACCCGCCAGCCCGGGATCGTCGGGCGGAGCATCGCGAGGTTGGTCTTGCCGCACGCCGAGGGGAACGCGGCGGCCAGGTGGTAGGCCTTGCCCTTCGGCGAGACGACCCGGATCAGCAGCATGTGCTCGGCGAGCCACCCCTCATCGCGGCCGATCACGGAGGCGATGCGCAGCGCGAAGCACTTCTTCGCGAGGATCGCGTTGCCGCCGTACCCCGAACCGTACGACCACACCTCGAGGGTGTCGGGGAAGTGCACGATGTACTTCTCGTCGTTGCACGGCCACGCGGCATCCTTCTCCCCCGGCTGCAGCGGCGCGCCGACCGAGTGCACGGTCCGCACCCACGGCGCTCCGCCGGCGATCTCGCGGAGCACGTCGGTGCCGACGCGGGTCATGATGCCGATCGAGGTGACGGCGTAGGCGCTGTCGGTGATCTGCACGCCGATGTGCGAGAGCGGCCCGCCGACGACGCCCATCGAGAACGGCACGACGTACATCGTGCGGCCACGCATGCTGCCCTCGAAGAGCKGGGTGATCGTGGCGCGGATCTCGGCCGGGGCCACCCAGTTGTTGGTGGGTCCGGCATCGGTTTCGAGCTCGGATGCGATGAAGGTGCGCGCCTCGGTGCGGGCGACATCGCCCGGGTGCGAGCGGGCGAGGTACGAACCGAGCCGCCACTCCGGGTTGAGCTTGATCAGCTTTCCCTCATCCACCATCTGGCGCAGCAGCGCCTCGTTCTCGGTGCGCGACCCGTCGACCCAGTGGACGGATGCCGGCTGCGTCAGGGCCGCAACCTCGTCGACCCAGCGCACCAGCGCGGCGAGTCCCTCCGAGACGATGGCGGGGCGGCCGCCGGGGTCTGTGCGAGCGGKGGTTTCGGGGGCGAGAGCGGGACGGGCGGTGGGGCGGGTGAAGATGTCCGCGAGTGCCATGTCGATTCCTCTTCGATCGTCGGTCAGATCCGTGGTCTTCCTCCACTTTGCGAGAG
>NZ_JBFUFC010000297.1:0-3204 GCF_056403635.1 Microbacterium sp. P2_F9
CGTGGGCACCGTCCCCGCCGGGGCCGACCTGCGCCGGCTCGCCCGCGCGCTGTCCACCGGGTATCCCGACACCTGGACGTTCGCGGTCGACGGTCTCATCGGTGCGAGCCCAGAGACCCTGGTGACCGTGTCGGGCGGTGCGGTGACCGCCCGCGTGCTCGCCGGGACCTTCCCCCGAGGGGCGGACGCTGATGGCGATGCCGAGGCATCCGAGTCCCTCGCGCACAGCGGGAAGGACCTGAACGAGCACCGCTTCGCCGTGCAGAGTGTCGTGGACGCCCTCGCTGGCCACACCCGCACGCTGCAGGCGGACGCCGAGCCGTTCGTGCTCGAGCTGCCGAACCTCTGGCACTTGGCCACCGATGTCGCCGGCGAGCTCGCCGACCACGCATCGGCCCTCGATCTCGTGGCGGCGCTGCACCCCACCGCGGCAGTTGCCGGGACACCGACGGATGCCGCGATCGAAGTCATCCGCCGCATCGAGCCGTTCGACCGGGGCCGCTACGCCGGGCCGGTCGGCTGGGTCGACGCCAACGGCGACGGCGAGTGGGCGATCGCGCTGCGCTGCGCCCAGATCGGCGGGCCGACCTCCGTGTCGAGCGACGGGCACGGCACGATCCCCGTGGTCGCGCATGCCGGCGCGGGAATCGTCGCCGGGAGCGACCCCGACACCGAACTGCTGGAGACCCGTGTGAAGTTCCGGCCGATCGTGGATGCGCTCGCATGACTTCGGATCCGGAATCGGCGGAGTCGCGGCACCCGGACTCCGCCGTCAGCGAGCTCTACGACCTGAGCGTGATCGTCGAGCGCATCGAGGGACGCTCGGTGTGCGGCATGAAGGTCGGCGACCACATCGATCTGGTCCAGAGCAGCCGGCTGTGCCTGCCCGATGGCGGGCATTTCTGCATGTACGCGCTGCAGGCGGTGCTGCCGCTCCTGCCCGCGAAGCAGCGCAAGCTGCCACCCGGTGACTGGCTCGAGCGCGACGACCTGGTCGCCTGCCCCGACCCCGATGAGCGCCTGATCATGCGCGTGGTGCGCACCGGCATCCGCTCGATTCCGACGGATGAGCTGACGTGACGCGCATTCCGGTGTCGCTGGGGCTGCAGACCGACAAGGCGCCTGGCGAGTACGCCGCGCTGGCGACGCTGGCCGAGGGTCTCGGTTTCGACGGCGTCAGCGTGTTCTCGGACCTGCTGTACCAGCCGCCGGTCGCGGCGCTGCTCGAGATGGCTTCGGCGACCACTCGGGTGCGGCTGGGATGCGCGTGCTGGAACCCGTACACCCTGCACCCCTACGAGATCGCGGGGCAGTTCGCCGCGGTGGATGCCGCCTCCGGCGGTCGCGCGTATCTCGGGCTCGCGAAGGGGTCGTGGCTCGAGGCGATCGGCGTCGATGCGCCGAAGCCGATCGCGCACCTGCGCGACGCGGTGGGGCTCATCCGGGCGCTGCTGGAGGGTTCGGGGCGGGGATACGAAGGCTCGGTGTTTCGACTGGAGCCTGGGGTGCGACTGCGGTATCCGCTCGTACGGCCCGACGTGCCGATCCTGCTCGGGTCGTGGGGACCGCTCGGCATGACCCTGGCCGGCGAGGTGGCCGACGAGATCAAGGTCGGCGGCAGCGCGAACCCCGCGATGGTCGGGGTGGTGCGCTCCCGCGTCGACCGTGGGATCGAGCGGGCCGGACGTGCCCCCGGCTCGGTCGGGGTGGTGCTCGGTGCAGTGACCGTGGTGGATCGGGATGGGGATGCCGCGCGCGCCCACGCCCGGCGCCAGGTCGCGATGTACCTCGACGTGGTCGCCGCGCTCGACCCGACCGTCGAACTGCCCGAGGACCTGCTGCCGGCGATCCGCGCGCGGCTCGCCGAGGGCGACGACGAGGGCGCCGGGCGCCTCGTCCCGCGGGACGTGCTCGACCTGTTCGCGTTCGCGGGCACCCCGGACGACATCGCAGCCCAGGCCCAGCGGCTCATCGCCGCGGGCGTCGACCGCATCGAGTTCGGCACCCCGCACGGCATCGACTCCGCCCAGGGGATCGAACTGCTCGGGCGCGAGGTGCTCCCCCAGCTCGAGGACTGAACGAGGACGGATGCCGCCACCTCAGCCGCGGCATCCGCTCGTCTGACGTTCCTGCGAAGGTGGCGCGAGTTGTCGCCTCAGCTCAGGGGAAGCGATCATTCGCGACCCGTTCGCGGCAGGCCCGCCCGAGAGGGTGGCACATGTGGTCGCGTGGGCACACGCGAGGCGACAATATGCGCCACCAACGCGGCCGGCACGGCTGGCGTCAGGGCCGGGTGAGCAGCGCGCGGAGCGGATCGAGGCCCATCGGGCCGAGGCCGAGGGCGTCGCGGTGGAAGTCGCGCAGCGAGAAGTCGTCACCCAGCTGCGCCGACCGTGCCGCGCGGGCCTCGTTCCAGAGCCGGGCGCCGACCTTGAAGGCGAGCGCCTGCCCCGGCCAGCCGAGGTAGCGGTCGACCTCGAACCCGGCGAGCGTGGGCTCGACCAGGGCGTAGTCGACGAGCATCCGTTGGGCGAGCTCGGGCGTCCACTCCCCCTCCGGCACGAGCGACCCGGCCGGGATCGGCCACCCGGTGTGCAGCCCGATGTCGGCGACGATGCGCACCGCGCGCCAGATCTGGCCGAGCACGAGTCCGAGCCGTTCGGCGGGGTCGCGGATCAGCCCGAGCTCGTCGGCGAGCTGCTCGGCGTAGTGCGCCCAGCCCTCCGCGTAGCCGTGGATGTGGCACAGGTGCCGCTGCCATGGGTGCAGGGCAGGGTACGACGCCGTGACGACGAACTGCAGGTGGTGCCCCGGCAGCCCCTCGTGGTGCACGCTCGACACCTCCTGCCACGTCGCCGCGACCGGCACGCCGCTCGGGATCGTCCACACGATCCGGCTCGGCGTAGATCCGTCCGGCGCACCGGGCGTGTAGTACACCACGCCGGAAGCCGCCTCCGAGACGAGGCACTCGACATTCCGGATGCCGGGTGGCAGGTCGAACGCGGGCTCCAGTGCGTCGGTGGTCTCGGCGACGCGCTGGACGAGCCAGTCCCGGATCGTGTCGACGCCATCGAGGCGGTAGCGCGGGTCCACGTCGAGCCGGGCTGCCGCATCCCGGACAGGATCGTCCCCCGAGCCGCCGAGGTCCGCGGCGAGCGCGCGCGCTTCGGCGACGAGCCGTTCGAGCTCCGCCCACCCATAGGC
>NZ_JBFUFC010000298.1:0-3178 GCF_056403635.1 Microbacterium sp. P2_F9
GTCGAAGGATAGGGCGTCGAAGGATAGGGCTTCACCATCGTCGAGGGTGACGATGCGTCGCGTGGAGTCGGCGGCGACTGCATGGCGCCCCAGGACGAAGCGCGCGTTCAGCGTGGCGAGATCACCATCGTTGCGAAGGCGCAGCCGCTCGGCATCCCACGACCCGTCCAACGCCTGCTTGGACAGCGGGGGTCGGTCGTACGGCGCGTGACGTTCGCCGCCGACAATCGTCACCGCTCCGCCGAACCCCGAACGGCGCAGCTCTTCGGCGGCGGCGAGGCCCGCGGCCGCGGCGCCGACGATGACGATGCCCGTCATTCGGATATCAGACGGAGTGCCGCGGCCGGGCACAGCGCAACTGCCTGCCGGACGCCATGGAGGGCGCCTTCCGCCGGTGTGCTCTCCAGAAGGATGGCGATCCCGTCGTCGTCACGTTGATCAAAGACATCGGGCGCCACCATCACGCATAGACCTGATGCCACGCACTTCGGCTCATCGAGTTCGATTCGCATCGTCATGATTCAGGCTCAGGCGAGCGCGTCGTAGGACGCGATCACCGGGGGGTTTCCTGCCAGGTCGAGCATCGGGCTCGCATCATCGAGGTCGGCGGCCCGCATGTCGGCGAGGATCTCCGCGGCAGGACGGGAAATGTGGTACGCGGCGAGGTATCGGACCGGTTGGCCGGGTTCCTGCTGTCGAAAGCGCTCAACGGATTCGACTCCCGGGACGCGCGCCTGGATCTCGGGAAGGTGCGTGTGGTTGTACCAGGTGTTGAAGTCGAGCTCGGAGACACCGTCTCGGGGTGTCGTGGTGACCAGCATCACGCCGGCATATGGCTTCGCATCCATAAGTCGTCCTTCGCGTCGTCAGGAAGTGCCGTCAGTCTATCGCGAACCAATGGTTTGCTCCACACTCGGATCTCTGTACCATTCGAGAATGCCTACCGCTGTCGTCAGGATCCACTTCGTATCCCCGGTCTCACCGACCGCCTTCTCGCGCGGAGTCGCGACTTTGCGTGCCCGAGGAATTCCGCTGGTCGAGTACACAGCGGTGGTCGGCGATGACCCTCTGACGGAGGTCTCGCTCCTGCGGGAGGACGGCGAGCGCTGGACCGACGGCGAGGCGGTCCAGCTGTGCATCGAGGCCTTCGGAGTGGCCGCGCGGCCGGGCGTCGTCACCTACGTCAGCCGCGGAACCGATGCCGACGCCGAATCGGTCCTCGCGCGGTTCGATCTCGACGGGCGTGTCCGACGCGAGACCGGTGAAGAAGGGGAGGTCGTGGTCGTCACGGTCKCCGCCGAAGACATGCGCCGAGTGCCCGAGAGCCGACTTCACACGGCGCTCGAAGCAGCGCTCAACACGGAGGTGCGGGTCGAGGTGACCACCGAGGTCACCGCGTCCCGATGAAGCCTCGGAGAAGCGAGTTGCGCAAGAACCTGTGTGCGCGCTCAGGGCTCGTGCGCGCGTAGTCCTGGTACGGCACCCAGCTGATGAGTCGGATCTGCGGTCCGACCGCGGCGGGAGCACCGACGGTGCGCAGTGAGCCCTTGCGCGCGCCTCGCGCGAGGGTGTCCTCGAGGAGGCGCCCGCGCGCGTGAGTGCTCGACCAGTAGGACTTCAATGCAGGCGTGTCGGGCGAGGTCCATGGGTTCGCGAGCTTGACGATGTCGGTCTCGAGTCTGAAGCGTCGCTTCGCTACCAGAATGACATAGGTGAAGGCGTCAAGCGAGGCGACCTCGGAGGTGCCCACCGTCAGCACGGCGCGGACGGCGGCGTCCATGTGAGCGTCGAAGGTGCTGAGGATCTCGCTCAGCAGATCCTCTTTCGAGCTGACGCGTCGGTATAGCGTGCCCATGCGGACCTGTGCTGCCTCCGCGATGTCGCGCACGGTGGTCGAATCGAAACCGCGGCGGGCAAACTCGGCGCGAGCTACCGCGATGATGTGTTCCCGGGAGTTCGGCTCTGCGGCCGTGTCGGAGGAGCCCCATGCGGCGATCGCATCGCGCGCGGCTGACATGGCTTCGGACCTGTCCAGCTCGTCGTCTGCAGGTACGTCGAGAGCGATGCCGTCCAGGAGCAACCGAAGATGGAGGGCGTCGGTGGAGCGCGGAATCGACGAGTCCATCGTGTTGACGGACGTCTGCATCGTGAGGCTTTCCAATGTGAAGCGCAGAAGGCCGACGTCCTGCGTCTCGGGGGCAGGGTTGGGGACGAGGTCGTCGACGAGGCGCTTCCACAGTCGCGACAGCCCTGGCGTCTTGAACTCCTGCGCCTCACGGAAACGATCAGTGGCAGTCGTCGGCGCCGCGAAGGCGGTCAGACGAAGGGCTGCGCGGTTGTGCACCGACAGTTCCGCTACGGCGTCGGCCATACTCGTGAGGYGGGAGCGAGCGTCGCTTGGGGCATCGGGGTTCAGCCGCGCCGCGAGTGATGCGGCGAGTTCGCCCGCCTCCCGCTCGAACTCGGCCACGATCTCGAGGGCGACGTCCTCTTTCGATGCGAAGTGGTGGTAGAGGCTCCCCGGGAGCACGCCGACGGCGTTTGCGATATCGGCCATCGTGGTCGATGAGTAGCCGCGCAACTCGAACAGCTTCGCAGCTGCGTGTCGGATCTCGTCCGTGCGGCTGCTGGATCGGGCAGTCACGGCGACGGTCTGGGGGGCGTCCATCTGCACATTATCCATGTCGTGACGCCCGGAGTCGCGCGACGCGGTTCATCGAGAGTCACGTTTACCATGCTTGCCCTTCGATTCGGAGCAACTATTAGATTCGGAGCATGAATGGTCGGCACTGAAAGGAATGCTGCAATGGCCCAGATCGAAGTGAACGGTGGCGTGGTCGAGTAGGAGTTGCTGGGCCCGAGCGTGACGATGTCGTCACGGTGACCCGGGCGGGAGGTTCAGCAAGGATTATCCGGGGGTGCGTCTGTTCGCACAGGCGCTCGCAGATGCCGGCAAGCGGGTCCTGATCTGGGACCGACCCAACACCGGACGCTCCGACATTCAGCTCTACGGCGAGACGGAGTCGCACATGCGCGCCGACACGCTCGCCGCGGTGGTGGAGGAGCTCGGCATTGGCACGGTGTCGGCGCTGGGTGGCTCGGGAGGAGCGCGTGACTCTATCGTCTTCGCGATCCGTCACCCAGAACTCGTCCGCAAGCTCATCGTGTGGTCGATCGG
>NZ_JBFUFC010000299.1:0-3161 GCF_056403635.1 Microbacterium sp. P2_F9
GCATCAGAGAGCTCCAAGCTTGAACTTCTCGCGCAAGGGCGAATGACGTCTACGTCGGCGCGTTTGCCGTTGGCGACTTGAGTCGACGTTGGTCAAGGCTGTGGCGAGACCGTCGTTCGGCAAGACCTCGCGTAAGGCTTCAATCGCTGCCGACTCAGCGGTGCCAGCGAGGTCACTCCCCCGCATCGATAGTGGCGAATCCGCCTTCATGCTGCCCCCGGCCAGGTTCTACTTTGAGGTCCCGTGGCGCTTCCCAGCGCCGAATGTCGATTCTTGCAGAGGCATGCGATTTCCTGCGTCGCGTTCGGCTCACGACAGTCCGAACTGCTCAATGAGGAGCGTGCGGTTGAGGCGAATCGTTTGCCCAGCATCGACAACTTCGACCACGTCATAGCCTTCGACGTTCATGAGCCGTTTCAACGCAGCGATTGGCCCATCGACGGCACTGATCGACAGAGCGAGCGCGTGGGCAAGCTGCCCGCGAGTGGTTCGGTAGTCGCCGCCGATGAGGAGCGCGAGCATTCGCTTGGTGGTTTCAGGCGATAGTGCTGCGCGACCAGCCCGCTGACGTTGTCGACCGTAAGTCTCGGAATCGAGGATGGCGCTGAGCTCCGCCGCTTCGATCACAAGCTCCGCCGGTCGGGGTGGAATCTGTGGGGATCCCTCGATTGGTGTCGATTTGACAGGCGACTGGCTAAGTTCGCTCGTCGAAACGCCGGCTTGGACCGCCAGCTCCCGAGCCCTATTCTCGGCATCGTGGCGGACACCGGAGCTTCGCTCGCCATCCGCAAGCGAGTCATGGTCCCACGCCAACTCGTCAAGCGCCGATCTGGCAGCTAGAAATCGCTGCCTTTCGGGTTTGTCTCCGCGTCGGTCGACTCGGATTCTGGAGAGAAAGCTCAGCGCCAGATAGGTCGTCTGCGCATTGGCGGTGACGCCGTGCATGCTGAATCTGAGATCTCGGTCAAGGTCCGCTGCCTTCTCCGAAATGAAGGCATAAAGCCGATCTAGCTCGGAGGAATTCGTCTGAGGTGTCGATTCCGCCGCTTCGGGAGACAAGACGTAGTGGCCGCGCAGTCCGTCGAGGCGGAATCGAATGACTTTGAACCCGTCTTGGCCACGCTCTACCCATGTGTCCGATACCTCATAGAGGCCGGAGTATACGTAGCCAAGTGACGGAGCATAGGGCGAACCCTTGTGCGGGCCCCGAACGACTCGAACAGGAAGTCCACGTCGATGGCTGAGAATGAGGCCCGCGTTGCCGCTCACTGTCGGATCTTGATCAGCGACCTGCCGCTTCGTCTTGCGATCATTGCCACCCATGCCGGTGTAGAGAAGAAAGTCACCGTGGTCTTCATCGTCGATGTATCCGCCCGAGACGACGATCGAGTTGGCACCATCGCGACCATTGCCACTGATTCCATTCTGTGGCGGCCGATGGACGTAGGCAGCGGTTAGCTCCCGCCGATCCTTGAATCTCTGCCCGGGTCTGACGCCGGCGGGCGTGCCAAATTGCAGACCACTTGACTTACTCGGATCGGGCTCGAGCGATTGCCAGTCCGAAGCGCCTACCAGGCCTATTTTGACGCGCACCGGCGCCGCAGGCACGGGGGCGTCAGTGCGGGCTTTGTCCGCTGCGGACGTGGCAGCTACCCGGGCGAGATTCATCTCGAGACGGCGTTGCGCTGCCACTGAGAACGAGCTCCGCCTCCGCCGAAGGAAGTCCTCGATTGTTCGCGCGGCCTCAATGCGTAGATCCCAGCTGGACGGGACGTCGCCGTCCAGCATGGCAGCTATGAGCATTCGATAGTTGGTGACGTATCCAGGTCGCTCCAGACCCAGCTGCACCGCAAGCACCTTCGGTTTGATTCCCTTGCCCAGCCCACGATGCACCTCCGCGAGCGTGGAATGCTCGCGGCTCAACGCGTCTTCGATCTCCTTGCGGGGCGTGCTCGACATGGCTGCAGTATCTCAGAAAGGGTGCCGTTCACCTTCAGGCGAAGCACACGTCCATCAAGCGGTACCCTGACCTCGATTGACCGGCCGTCGGCGAATGGAGACCACTGTGTGCCCTGAGGTGTGGATCGACGATGAAGTCCACCTCGCGATTCGGAACAGCCGCAATCGGGGCGAGTCTGACAATGACGTCCTTCGGCGCGCGCTGGGGCTGGACCGGCGCGAACGCGCCCGTCCCGCGCTGATCGGGCGAAATGCCGGAGCCTCTCGACCCAAGTCATTCCGAGAGCTCCTGGAAGCAGGAGCCCTCCTGGCCGGCGACACGCTCACGTGGTCCGAGGCCGGACGCAAACCATTGGCCGCTCGAGTCGACAGGGATGGTTCCATCACAATTTCCGGTCTTGGACGTTTCACATCCCCCTCTGCTCCACTCCGAGTAGCCACTGGAAGTGAGCGCAACGGTTGGGTTTTATGGCGACTGGACAGGACCGGTGAGACGCTGCATGAACTCCGCACGCGCGTCCAACTAGAGCGCGAGCGGCGTTCCCGTGGATGACCTCGAACCGATTCACGCGCCTTCAAGTCCGCGCACCCGTCTGCGGCGACGTCGAGCTCGTCGAGCTCGTCGGCGAGTGCAGCTTGAACCGCTCCAGGGTTACCGCGGTGACGTGGAGCCCACGTTGAGGGACGATCCCTCGCCGGCACCCCGCGTCGATGATCTCGCGACGTTGCCGCAGACTGACGGTGACCATCATCCGCTCCCGAGAGCGAATTGCTCACGCAGGAGCGAGAAGTCGAGCAGCACGGTGACGCCATCCGCGTCGAATTCGATCACGGAGTACCCGTCGACGTTCAGGACGCGCCGGAGCGCAGCGAGCAGACCGGCGAACGTGGCGGCGGCGACTCCCGCCGCTGCGGCGAGCGTGTCGCGGTGCGCGCGACCCCCACCCATCTCAAGCGCTGTGATGAGTGCGACTGTGACCCCGTCGTCGACTGGGTGCCGCCCAGCCATGCCCCGACGGGCCTGATATGTGGCGCTGGCGATCAGCGCCCCTGCGATTCCCTCACGCACTGCTGCCGGCGCTGCGGGTGCTGCTGGTTCAGGATCGAAGAGCGTCTGCGCCGATACATCCACACTCTTAGGGGCCTTCTGCTTCGCGCGCCGGGTCGGTTCAACGGGCTCGGGCTGTTCGGAGCCCCGGCTG
>NZ_JBFUFC010000300.1:0-3129 GCF_056403635.1 Microbacterium sp. P2_F9
ATGCAGATCGCTCCGGTGATCGGAATCATTCTCGTCGGGACCGTCCGCGCCGAGACACTGCTCGTCTTCGCAATCCCCGCGGCCGTCGGCCTCGTGCTGGTCGGGCTCTTCGTATGCTTCGCGCGCGACCCCGACAGCCGCGCCACCCTGCATCCCGAGGCGCTCACGCTCGGGCGCCTCGTACGCAGCTACGCTTTCGATCCTCGAGCGCATCCGGACTTCGCGTGGAACTGGGCGGGAAGGTTCGTCTTCTTCCTCGGCCTCACCTTTGCCACCAGCTTCTCCGTGTTCTTCTTCGCGCAACGTCTCGACGTCCCGGTCCCCGACGTGGCCAGCTTCCAGGCCATTACTGCCGCACTCAGCATCGGCACGGCACTGCTGGGGTCACTCGGTGGCGGATGGCTGAGCGACAAGACCGGAAGGCGCAAGCCGCTCATCGTCGGAGGCGCGACGATCTTCGGGCTGGGGTGCGCGGTGTCGGCCTTCGCCGGCGACATACCGAGCCTCCTGACAGGAACACTCATCTCCTCGCTGGGCATAGCGACCTTCTCCGCTGTCGGCCAGGCGCTGACCCTCGACGTGCTGCCGAACCGCGAGACCGAAGCCGGCCGATACATGGCGATCACCCTGTTCGCCCAGAAGATCCCCGGAGTGCTGGCGCCGGCCACGGCCCCCCTCGTGCTCGCGATCGCCGGAGGGGAGAACTTCTTCGCGCTGTATCTCTCTGCAGCGGCGCTGGCTCTTATCGGCGGTATCACGATCGGCGCCGGAGTGCGCACGGCTCGGTAGAGCTCCCTTCCCGCCCCATCCACGAATCATCTGTCCCAGGAGAAGATCATGCCGTTCCCTTTCGCTGACAAGTCGGCCGAACCACTCGCCGACCTGTTCTCACTGTCCGGACGGAGCGTGCGCCTCGATGCGAGCGTGGTCATGCCGGTGATGGCGCAAAGCCTGATCGGCCGAACGGGAACACACCGGATCACATTGCCCGCGTGGTGCTGTTCTGCGCGAGCGACATATCAGCCATCATGACCGGCAGCACGCTTCTTGCGGACGCCGGGCAGACCATCTGAGCCCGTATCTCTGGCAATCGGTTGCCAATCGAGTGGTTTTCTGGTTAACTTCATCCATACACGCACAGTCGCGCAGAAAGGCCGCAATGCTGAAGCCCCGTTCTACCCCCACCCGCGATCTCGTCAATCTGGACGGGGTCTGGCGCTTCGCGCTGGACTCCCGGGTAGACGAGAAGCCGTGGGAATCGACGCTCCGCACACCGCTCGAGGCGGCGGTCCCGGCCTCGTACAACGACCTGTTCACAGATCCGGAGATCCGCAAGCACGTCGGCTGGGTCTACTACCAGCGCACGGTCCGGGTGCCCCGTGGGTGGAGCGGCGAGGACGTGCTGTTGCGGTTCGATGCAGCAACCCACGCCGCGCGCGTATACGTGGACGACGCCCTGGTCGGCGAGCACATCGGCGGCTACACGCCTTTCGATGTCGACGTCACTGATCTGATGCCGGCCGGGGGAGAGTTCCGACTCACGGTCGCCGTGTCGGGCAATCTCACGAACGAGACGATACCCCCGGGCAAGATCGAGGTCGGAATCACCGGAAAGCAGAAGCAGACCTACTTCCACGACTTCTTCAACTACGCGGGTCTTGCTCGATCGGTGTGGCTTTACAGTCGCCCGAAGGCGCGCATCGAAGACCTCGTCGTGGTCACTGATTTCGAGGACGCCATCGGCTCTGTCGACTACCGCGTAGCGGTGAACGGTGCCGGCGATGTCCGCGTGCGGCTCGAAGACGCGGAAGGCAATGTCGTGGCCTCGGCTGGCGGCGCTGAAGGCACCCTTTCGATCCCCGACGTCGTGCTGTGGAAGCCCGGCGCTGCCTATCTCTATCAGCTGACTGCTGAACTCGTCGTCGGCGACGAAGTCGTAGACAGTTATCCGCTGGCGGTCGGCGTACGCACCGTGGAAGTGCGCGGATACGAGTTCCTCATCAACGGCGAGCCGTTCTACTTCACAGGATTCGGCAAGCACGAAGACGCCCCTGTGCGAGGCAAGGGTCATGACGACGCCTTCCTTGTGCACGACTTCCAGCTGCTCGAATGGATCGGCGCCAACTCCTTCCGTACGTCGCACTACCCGTATGCCGAGGAGGTTCTGGAGTTCGCCGACCGCCACGGCATCGTCGTCATCGATGAGACGGCCGCAGTCGGACTGAACATGGGCGTGGTCGGTGGGATGACCGGCACGCCCCCGTTCCCGACCTTCTCCGATCAGTACGCCAACGACAAGACCCAGGCGGCGCACGCACAGCATCTACGCGAGCTCATGACGCGAGACCGGAACCACCCCTCGGTGGTCATGTGGAGCATCGCGAACGAGCCCGCCTCGAACGAAGAGGGTGCCCGCGAGTATTTCGAACCGCTCGTCGAACTTGCAAGGCAACTCGATCCCACTCGCCCGCTGACCTACTCGGCGGTTATGTTCGCCACCTTCAAGAACGACCTCATCGTCGACCTTTTCGACGTCGTCAGCATCAACCGCTACTACGGCTGGTACATCGCCGGCGGCGAGCTAGATGTTGCTCAGGCATACCTACAGGGCGACCTGCAGGGCTGGATCGACCGGGTCGAGAAGCCCATCATGATGAGCGAGTACGGTGCCGACACCGAACCGGGCGTCCACTCCGTCTGGGAGGACAAAGTCTGGACCGAGGAGTATCAGATCGCGTATCTCGAGGCGAATCACAGCGTGTTTGACCGCTTCCCCCAATTCGTCGGGGAACACGTATGGAACTTCGCCGACTTCGCCACCGACAACGGGCTGCACCGCGTCGACGGCAATAAGAAGGGCGTCTTCACGCGTGACCGCAAACCGAAGTCTGCTGCGCGGCTTCTGCGTCAGCGCTGGCGCGGACTCGAGGGCCGCAAGCCCGGTGCCGGCGAATGAGATGGCGCCAGTGACCAACTCGGACTCAACCCAGCGGTGGGGCGTGCTCGGAACTGGCCGCATCTGTGAGACCTTCATCCCTGACATTCAGGCCGCCGGCGGAGTCGTCGCGGGGGTGTGGGGGAGGCGCCCCGAGAAGACCGAAGCGTTCTCGCAGGAACATGGGATTGCAT
>NZ_JBFUFC010000301.1:0-3111 GCF_056403635.1 Microbacterium sp. P2_F9
GTGTCTGATCATGCCCGAAGACGAGGGCCGCGAGGACTCATGTGTCCTCGCGGCCCTGCGCACCTCCCGAGCGACAGCTACGAAGCGGTCACCGAGTACAGGACCTCGCGCGCGTGGGCGGTGTCCAGGTATTCACGCACCGTGTGGATCTTCCCGTCGCGGCATTCGAAGATCGTGCAGTACGCATTGTTGTAGTCCTTGCCCGTCGCCGCGCCGCGCGCGATGCCAGCGTATTCCACGATGATGCGGTCACCCGCGTCGGAGATGACGCGCAGGTCGAACCCCAACGATCCGGGTTCGAAGAGCGCCGCCGCCGAGGCGAGAAAACCGCCGATCACGGCGTCTTTGCCTTCATACAGCCCCGAGACCGGCATGTCTCCGCCGAGCCACCAGCTGGCGTCGTCCGCCAGCAGCTCGCTCAACGCCGCAATGTCGACGCGCCCCATCGCTTCGAGGAAGTCGCCGACCAGCGCGACGTTGGGCGAGGTTTCGGTCGTGACCGACATGATCACTCGTCCAGGGGGACGTCGGGAAGGAGCTCGAGGTTGTACAGACGCAGCGTCTCTTCGCAGTACGCCGCGACAGCCTCCTTGTCGTTCGGGTCGAGCTGCAGGTTCATGTTGTTCGCGAAGTAGAACGGAATCACCGTCCCGGGGGTGAGGGCGATGATCGTCCGGCAGGGGATGTCGCTCGTGACGTGGTAGCTGTGCGCGAAGCCCTGCGGGCCCCAGACCATCTCCCCCGGGTTGGTGACCAGCTTGTGACGGACGCCGTCACCGTCGATCACGGTCACGGTGAGCTGGCCCTCCAGCACGTAGAACGCTTCATCCTCGCTGTGGTGGATGTGGAACCACGGGCGCTGTCCGACCGGGAAGGTCACCTCGGCCAGGGTGAGCTGGTTGTCGGTGCGGTCGCCCATGGCGTGCAGGACGAGCGTGGCGCCCGGGATCTGCGGTGCACCATCGAACTCGCTGCCGCCCATCACGAAGGTCGCGTTGGCGGGGTCCGAGATGTAGGCACCGCCGGGGGCCTCGACGCGGGCGGGGGTTCGGGTATCTGCTTCGGTTTCTGCAGCTGTCGACGACATCGTCTTTCGCTTTCTCTCAGGTCAGCGACGCGGCATTGCGTTCGCTCGTCCCATCGTGTCGACGCACCCGCGCTCAGACGATGTCCCGGTACCCCACCGTTGAGCGACCGCTATGGTTCCGGGCACCATAGCGAGCAATCGGTCAGCTGCGGCGTGGGTGCCCGCCGGCGTCGAGTACGCAACGGATCTCGCCGAACCGACGCGTGCCGAGATGCGCGAGACACTGGAACGGATGCTGCGCGCGCTCGACGGCCCGGTGCCACCCGTTGCCGCGCCGGTCTTCGTGACTTCGAGACACACAGCGAAACCGAAGGTCACGCTGGTGCCTTTTGTCGGCCGCCGGGGTTAGCGTTGGGGCGTCCCCGCGAGGGGATGAAGTCCTCGAGATCTTCGGGGGCATCGCGGCGATCCGGGCGGACCCGGGCTCCGGTTCATACCCGGAAGCGCTGCGGGTTCGACTCCCGCCGTCGCGTCCATGTCCAAGGGCCCGCGATCCCTTCTCTCGACTGGGATCGCCTCAGGTTACTCGGCGGATTGCGTTTTGCCCACACTTCTCGGGATGTGGTGGTCTGTGATGTCTCAGGACATCGGTGATAGTTCCTGCCCCGGAGGGGCATCAGTGACTCTTCGTTTGAGTCAGGACTGCCGCCTCAGACGCCCTTGCGGGGCAACCCGCCCCGCAGGGCATGTCGCGGACGCAAGTTGTTCGAGGTGACCTCGAACCCGTCGACCCACGCTCACAACTGCTCCAGGCATGGGTACGCGGCGTCCTGGAGCACCCACGCAAGGTGCGCCTTGACACCCGCGGGGGCGTTCCGCATACTGGAAAACTTTGCTTCGCAGACCGGGAAGGAATCAACATGGCAAAGAACGGCAACACAGGCGGCTACGGCAAGACCGACCGCTCCTCGAAGGACGTCAGTTCTGCTCGTCTCCACCAGCAGTCCGGCTCCAGCAATTCCTTTGGCGGCTACACCAAAGTCAACCTGGGGAACGGCGATTTCACGATGAAGAGGACCGGCGGAGGAAAGTCGCGATGAGGCCTCGCGAGCTTGAAGTTGAGGATGCCAGCTGTCTGCCAGACTTGGTCCCTCAAACGACACAAGGGGCCCCATCGTCCATCGCCGGCAGGGGGGGGTCGAGAGGGTGCAGACATGTCCAGGAATGAAGAATTGGTGGCGTCCGGGCTCCGACTCCTGAGAGCGCCACTGGCACTCTTCATCTGCCAAGGAATCGAAAACACCTATGGTGCCGCATGGTGGACCCAGGGCGTTCTCGAGACCCTCGTTTACGAAAAGAACCCGACCATCGAGGATGTCCAGAAGTACCGAAAGCTCCCCGCGGCGGGGACGCTCGACGAGTGCGCTAACGCGATGGACATCAGCGTCTGCTTGATACTGCTGACCAAACACTGGTACAGAATCTTCGCCCCCGCGTTCGGACCAGACCACCGCGGATGGGCTTTTGAACTGATCGGCATCAGGAACAAGAACAAGCATGTGGTGGGCACTGATCATGCCAGCGACTTCACCTGGCGTGCGCTCGACACAATGTACCGACTGTGCGAGCCAATCACCGCAGTGACCGCGGAGGAGATCATCAAGCTCAGGTCCAGTGTTGATCTGTCGGTCTACGACCAAATCAACACATCTCCAGCAGTTCGAATGCCCATCCCCGAGCCCGATAGTCGGGTTACGCCTATGACCATTCGAACCACGAGCCCCGCCGATGTGCCCAGCGAGGTACAGACCGATTCGGAAGAACTTAGAGACGAGTTAGCAGTCGCCGGACCGGATTTCTCGGGTGCAGACCTTCGCAGGATGGACTTCAGCGGAGCGAACCTTGAGGGCGCAGACTTCACCGGYGCCGACCTCCGAAGCACCRACCTCACGAAGGCGAAYCTCTCCCGAGCGACATTCCGGGGCACCACCCTCGGCGACAGCAACCGCAGCGCRGCAAACCTCGCAGGCGCGACGCTCGATGGCGCCACTCTCGACTTCTCAAACTGCGATCTGCGTTTCGCC
>NZ_JBFUFC010000302.1:0-3093 GCF_056403635.1 Microbacterium sp. P2_F9
GATCTGGCCCGCATGAACAAGCCGCTGACCCCGAGCGGGGTGTTCGCGGCCCTCGAAGCCGCTCTCATCGAGTACGGCGCGAAGCCGCGACTCATCGAGACTCCCGAGAGGACGCCGATGCTGATGCTGGCCTGTCCGATCGAGGCGCATCGGCGCACGGGAGCGAACGGAGAGATCGCCCTGGTCTCCACTCCTTCGGGTTGGCCCCGGCTTGAGCTCAGGTACACGACCTGCTGGCTCTGCGACAGCGAGAGCGTGAGCCGTTGGTGGCTGACGTGCCCGCGCTGCGCGGCCGGCGACGCGACCCCGGATCACAACCCCGATCACGAATGGCTGACTCAGGAGAGGGGGACGACCGAGTGGTGGTGTCCCGATCACGGTTGGGGAGGTCCGCTCGATGACATGAGCACGTGCGGCGCCGCCGACTGTCACCGGGACCAGCTGCACGGGCCGCACGCCGTTACCGGCGACGTGTCACCGCTCGCGTTCATGCTGTACGAGGTGGCGATGCAGCGCGATCGTGCATGGGCGACCTGGGCGCTGCGCCGCACGCGCGATATGCGCGAACTGGTCGCCGGATGGATGACGTGGCGTGCCGAGACAGGTCGGCCGGTCTCCATCAGGTCGCGGGCGAGCGATCACGTCGAGCGCGCGATCCCCGGCACCGAGGGATTCGACCTCGCGGTGAACGAGCGCACGGTCCTGACTCTCGAAACGGCCGGGGCGATCATCCACGCTCAGAAGGCGAAGGGGAAGGCCAAGCCGATCGCACCGAAGGCACCTGCGTTCCCCGATGTCGATTCGGTCGTCGCGTGGATCAACGATCAGAAGAACGATGACGGTTCGTTCCTCGTGCCTGAGACCGCGACCGTCCGTAAAGCCGTGCCGCTGCTCTCCCCGATCGAGGGACGCCCTTCAATCAATGCGATCCAGGAAGCGCAGCCGATCCGCCGCGGCCGGGCGCTCTCGCGTGCTACCCAGCCCTGACCGCCTCGGGCGAGCGTGTCCAGTCGGTCTTGTCATGTCATGCGTACTGACTGACTGCCCCTACAAAGTAGGGGCAGTCAGTACGCCATGACATGACATGACAGACAGGACTCGCGACGCGAGGCAGTGGGGGCACGCGGCCCGAGACGCGCAGGACAGGACAGCCCGCCGCGCGTCATGACGTCATGTCAGAGGTTGTACAGGCCCGAGGCCATCAGCGCATCGACGCGCGCGCGGCCGCGATCCCGAATCGCCTGCTGCGCGGGCGTGAGATCGTCCTGCAGCGCACGGCCGGAGGCGACGAGCGCCGTCAGGACGTTCTGCTTGAGCGGGTCGATTCCGTAGGTCGTCGTCGTCCGCTCAGCGGTGTGGGTTGTCGTCATCGGTCTCTCCTTCGATGTCCTTCTGTGCTACACACGATACCCCCGAGGGGTACCCGTACTACGCTTGTCGCCAAGACGCATGCTGGCGCTCCACTCGGAGCCTGAGGTAGGGCCGGTGCCTGATCGACAGGCCCGCCCATGCCCAGTCAGCCACCACCCAGCTACACCAGCCTCTATCCCCTCCACCGCCAGACGATCCGATTCGACGCCGCCGATCCCCGGAACAAGTCGCTGCCGGAGGATTACCGCAACGACCCGACACCCGAGCAGATCCACGCGCGGCTGCGCCGCAGTCGGCTGGTGCCGGTCGCGGAGTGGGTGCCGTGCCCCACCCACGACGCCGCCACCGGCGAGCCGTGCTGGCCGATACCGCACGCGGTGTGCGGCCCGAGGATCACCCGAGGCCAGGCCGCACAGGCCGCCCACAACACCCGGAGCACGCGATGAGCGCGAGCGAGCGCGACAACCAGCGCCCGCCGCTGATCCCCGCGACCCACGCGGGCACCCTGTCGACGCCCGAGGCGATCCGCTACCGCGATGAGCGCGCCGCCGCGGAGCGGCAGCGCCAGCGCGAGGAAGAGGCCCAGCGCGCCCGCGAAGCCGCCGCCGCCGAGGACCTGCGCCGCCGCCGCGAGGCGGTGCGCGCCTGGGGGCGGAAGCAGGCCGAGACCAAGACCGCCGTCGTGCTCACCCGCGACGAGTGGGCCGCGATCGACGAACAGCTCGACGACACCCCCCGGAGGCCACAATGAGCCCGACGACGCCCGCAATCATTCCACTGCCCCAAGCCGCCCTGCCGTGTGCGACCTGCGGCGTGGCCGTCGCCGGGGACGAGGCAGCCGCCCGCGACGTGAGCGACCTGATCACGTTGACCAGCTACGGCCGCGCAGGCGAGTTCCAGCCCGCGTCGAGGCGGGTCCCCGTTCCGGCCCTCGATCTCACGCTGACCCGATGCCCCGCCTGTCAGGACATGCACCAGCGCGCCCAGAGCCTTCTCGACGCCCACCCTCGCGTGCAGTACGCGATCGGCAGCCGTGACGTCGCTGAGCACCGCGTGGAGTGCGCCCTGGCCGCGCTCGACGCGCTCGGGCAGACCGGCCCCGCGATCCGGTCCGACCGCGACCTGTCGATGATGCTCGACCACCTGACGATTCCCGGCGCCGGTGCCCGGTGGTCGTCGCGGTTCGTGCCGGTGATGCTGGCCGATGCCGACCCCGAGACATGCGCGGCCGAGCCGTGGGCGCACCTGGTGCGGGACTCGGAGCGCACCCAGCGGCTGCGAGACGCGTTCGCCGGCTGGCTCGCCGCCCGGATCGAGCAGCCCGAGCCGATCCTGTGCCCCTCGGGAGGCTGCCTGTTCTGCGGCGTGTGGGCCGTCATGGCGCTGCCGAGCCAGTCCCTCGGGGTCTGGACTCAGCGCCGCGCTGTGCCACCCGGCGCACTCGGCGGGAAGGCGTCGCCCACCCTGCGCGACGGCACCACCTGCCCCGTCTGTGAGGCCGCAATCGTGGAGGTCGGATCGATCGGCCCGACCTCGATGGAGCGCGCGCTGGTGTCGTTCCTCGGTGTGTCGCGGCGCTCGATCTCACTCACCTCGACGCAGCTGATCGGGCTGCAGGGCTGGGCGGGACTGCCCCAGCCTGCCGAGCCGAACGGTCGCCCCTGGGAGCACGTGGAGGGCCTCGAAGAACTGCGGCGCGAACTGCTCGCCCACGCATAGCCC
>NZ_JBFUFC010000303.1:0-3083 GCF_056403635.1 Microbacterium sp. P2_F9
CTGACCCAGCAGGCCGCCGATCGGGCGATCGAGCGCGCAGTCAAGGGGCGGCCCGCCGTCGCTCGCCAGTATGTCCGGTGGGTCCGTCGCGCCCAGCCCGAAGCCACGCCCCCGCAGCTCATCGCCTCGCTGAGCCGCCATTACATCACCGCCATCTCGGCCGAGGGTGCGATCGTGGCGGCTGCCGCGATCGCCGTCGAGACCGCGATCGCTCTTGCTGTCGACGACCCCGCAAAGCCGGCCAGTGGCGGCGCCATGAAGGCCGCCGCCAAGGGTATGGCGAAGGATGCGGCGAAGTCCGGTGCGCCGACCGCACTCATGGCAGCAGACCAGAAGCTTCAATTCGAGCTGACCGCGATTTACGCCCTCGCTCTGGCAGACATCCACAGCATGAGCCTCGACAAGGCTCAGATGCGCGTGCTCGTCCTTGGCCTGTCGAACGGACGCGTCAGCCAAGGCCAGATCGCGGCGATGGCTGCGGACCTCGCGCGATCTCAGTCGAGTTCCATGGATGTCGGAAAGAACATCGCATCGGGACACCAGGACTGGTCGCACTGGGCTGAGACGCTGGCGCACTCGCTGCCGGCGGGCGCCGCCCAGGAGCTTGTGCGAGGCGTGGAGACCGGTCGCCTCGAACAGGTGCGCACCGGGCTGGGAACGAAGAAGCAGGCGGCAATCGAGTACGGCGTCGGGGCCGTCGTCGGCGGCGTCACCCAATTCCAGTTCGGACGTCACGTCGTCGCCGCCGCACAGGAGGCATTCGCGCAGCCGCCGACCGACTTTCCGGCGCATCTCTCCGTGGCGATGAAGGAGAAGCCAGGGAAGGACGATGAACCGAATCGGGCAGTGCTCGCTCTGCAGGAGGCGGCCCGTTCCACCGCACGCGTGGCGGGCGGCTCTGCCCACGCGATCGGGGCAGGTGTTGGGGCTGCGGCCGGTACGGTGACTCGTCCGTTTCGGAGCGTCGACCTGGACGGTGACGGCATCCCGGACGAGCCGAAGGCTCTCACCGCGGTCAAGGGCGCGGGCAGCAAGATCGCCGGCGGCGCGAGTGCGGCGACGAGCCCGTTCCGGAGCATTGACCTGGACGGTGATGGCATCCCGGACGCGCCGAGGGCTCTCACCGCGGTCAAGGGCGCGGGCAGCAAGATCGCCGGCGGCGCGACCGCGGTTGCAGGAAAGGTCTCGAACCCGGTGAAGCGCAAGGCCGTGGAGCCGGAGACGTCCGGATCCTGACCTCGGTCGTTCGCTCGCTCCGCTTGAGCCGATCGTCCTGTCGCAGCATTTAGCGCGGTCCTGCGTGAATGTCTGAGGTCCCTGAGATCATTCAGGTGTACCGAGAGAGGACCTGAATGCAAGAGACGTGGACGCCCGAAGTACGGCCTGAGGTGACGCCGATCATCGCCACCGCGAATGAAATCGTGTTCGCCGCCGATGTCGAGGAGTGGCTCCGCACACGCCGGCACGTGCCGGTGACCTGGAGCCCCCGCGGGAATGGGCTCCTGGCTGTGCGCGACGTCGCCGAGGTCGCCGCGCGTGTCGGAGAGCTCCGCGACGAAGGCCAGTGGGGTCTTCTGCGGCGCGAGAACGCCGCGCGTTGGGCGCAGTGCATGAGGGTGGACGGGGGATGGATCGTCGAGGTCAACGGCATCCCTGGTCCAGAGTGCTTCGCGCGGCGCGTGCAGCGCGTGGCGAAGCCGCGTCGCACGCTCCGCGGTCCACGTCGCGTGAGCGATAGGGGCCGCCTCATGGCGATCTACCTTCCCCAGGACGTGGTGCCGACAGCGCTCGGCGTGGCCGAGATCATGTGGTCGCGGCTGCGCGGGTCGGTGCTTGACGGATATGCGCTGCGTGACCTATGAAATCCGCAGCAGACGAGGAGAGAAGAAGAATGACTGAAACCAAGACGAAGAAGATCCTGTACGTCGACATGGACAACACGCTCGTTGATTTCAAGAGCGGGATCGACCAACTCGCACATGCGCTGCAGATCGAATACAAGGACAAGCTCGATGAAGTGCCCGGCATCTTCGCGCTGATGAAGCCGCTGGATGGCGCTGTCGAGGCGTTCGAGGAGCTGTCGAAGAAGTTCGACATCTACATTCTCTCGACAGCGCCGTGGAAGAATCCCTCGGCGTGGCAGCACAAGGTCGAGTGGGTTCACCTGCATTTCGGCACTGCCGACGGCACGGTCGCTCATAAGCGGCTCATCCTGTCCCACCACAAGGAGCTGAACAGAGGTCACTTCCTAGTGGATGACCGACCGAACAACGGCGCCAGCGAGTTCGAGGGCGAGTGGCTCCGGTTCCGTTCCGCCGAGTTCCCCGACTGGAAGACCGTGACCGACTACCTTCTGGCACGCGCGGCGATCACGTCAGTCCGCGACCTCAGTGCCGACGAGCGCGCTGAGCAGGTCGCGCGGGCGAAGGCAATCGCAGTCGCCGCGCACACCGGACAGCCAGACAAGCTCGGCGTCGACTACATCCAGCATCCCGCCGCTGTCAGTCGGCACTTCGATGCCAAGACGCAGACCCTCGAGCACTGCGCGGCGTGGCTGCACGATGTCATCGAAGACACGCCGGTGAAGGCCGACCGGCTTCTGCTCKCCGGCGTCCACCCCGAGGTCGTCGAGGTCGTCGAATTGCTCACCCGCACAGAGGGGGCCTGCGACGAATACTACGAACGGATCGCCGCGCACCCGGCGGCCCGGGCGGTTAAGTACGCGGACATCACCCACAACACCGACCCGAGCCGCACCGCACAGCTGGATGAAGAAACGCGGGCGGGTCTGCGCGAGAAGTACGAGCACGCGCTTGACGTGCTCGGCCTCGAATGGCCCAATCATCCGCAGGCTTAACTCGTCGCTGACGTGATGTTGGTGGTCATACTTTCAGGATGTCTTCGACCCGGCCGTCAGCTCGGGCGGATTCACGGTGAGGTATCCCGGTGCCCGGTGTTTCAAGCGCGGGCTCTGCGGGTTCGGGGAGGATCGTAAGGCCCTTCGGGCCGTTCGCGGCGGTCATCAGCAGTTCGATCCACGCGCGGTTGAGTCGCGGACTGCGGCTGCCGAAGAACTGGAATTG
>NZ_JBFUFC010000304.1:0-3030 GCF_056403635.1 Microbacterium sp. P2_F9
CCGCGCGGCGCGGGCCTCGAGCTGCTCGAGGAGTGTCTTCAGCTCCGCACGAAGGACGTCGCGGGTCATGATCTCGTCCGAGAAGTCCGTGACCGCCATGCGCAGAGCGACGACCTCGCGGGCCAGGTATTCGGTATCGGCGAGGTTGCGCTCCGCGCGCTGGCGGTCCTGCTCGATCTGCACGCGATCGCGGTCGTCCTGGCGGTTCTGGGCGAGCAGGATCAAGGGCGCCGCGTACGACGCCTGCAGGGACAGGATGAGCGTCAGGAGTGTGAAGTTCGTGGCCGCCGGGTCGAACTGAAGCTCCACCGGCATGAAGATGTTCCAGCTGAGCCAGACCAGCACGAACACGGTCATGCCGATCAGGAAGCCGGACGTCCCCATCCCGCGGGCGAAGGACTCGGAGAACCGGCCGAAGCGATCGCGGGACGGCTGCGGCGTGCGCTGGAGCACGCCCGAACGCCCCCGGGGCGCGTCGAGCGTCACCTGGCGCGACTGTCGTGCCATCAGCGCCTCCTCGGGATGCTCGCGGTCGTCGTCGGCACGACCTCCACCGGCTCGTTCGCGTCTTCGTGCGAGCGCCAGTCCTCGGGCAGCAGGTAGTCGAGCACATCGTCGACGCTCACGGCGCCGACCAAGCGATGCGCCTGATCCACGATGGGCACAGAGACCAGGTTGTAGCTCGCGAGCAGGCGGGCGACGTCCGCGGCGGACGCGGTGGCCGGCAGCGGATCGAGGCTGTCGTCGATGATCGCGCCGAGACGCTCGTGCGGGGGATACCGGAGCATGCGCTGGAAGTGCACCGTGCCCAGCAGCCGTCCGGTCGGCGTCTCGTACGGCGGCAGCGTCACGAAGACCGCGGCGGCGAGTGCGGGGTGCAGCTCGTGGCGACGGATCGTCGCCAGCGCCTCGGCCACGGTGGCGTCGGCGGAGAGCACGATCGGCTCGGGGGTCATCAATCCGCCGGCGGTGTCAGGTCCGTACTGGAGCAGCGCGCGGACGTCTTCCGCCTCTTCGGGCTCCATCAGGTCGAGCAGCGTCTCCAGTCGCCCCTCCGGCAGCTGGCCGAGCAGGTCGGCGGCGTCGTCAGGCTCCATCGCGTCGAGGATGTCGGCCGCGCGCTCGTCGCCGAGGGCCTCGAGGATGTGCACCTGCTCATCCTCGGGCATCTCCTCGAGGGCATCCGCGAGGCGGTCGTCGGTGAGCTCCTCGGCGACCTCGATGAGGCGATCCTCGGGCAGTTCGAGCAGGGTGTTCGCCAGGTCGGCGGCCTTGAGCTCGGAGTAGGTCGCGACGAGCTGCTCCGCGGACTGCGCTTCGCCTGGCACGCTCTGCTCGCGCACCTCCGCCCACGTCGCGAAGGTGGTCGGTCCCTTGGCGAAGGGCGCGGCGCTGGTCTTCGGCCGACGGAGGAAGAGCTGGCCGATGTCCCACTCACCGAGGCGGTTGCGCTCGATCGCGACGTCCTCGATGACGGCGACCCCCGAGCCGTCCCGGAGGTAGACCTTGCGTCCGAGCAGCTCCGCCATCACGCGGACCTCGCCGCCGCGCTGCTGGAATCGGCGGACGTTGATCAGGCCGGTGGAGATGACCTGGCCAGGGGCGATCGAGGCGACGCGTCCGATCGAGACGAAGACATGGCGGCGGCCCGGAATCTCCACGATGAGGCCGATGACGCGCGGCGGATCGTCCTTGCGATAGATGACGACGACATCCCGGACCTTGCCGAGTCGGTCGCCCGCAGGGTCGAAGACAGCGCACCCGGTCAGGCGCGCAACGAATACCCTCTGCGTGCTCACCAGTCCAGCGTAGCCCCGGTCCCATGGGAGGATGAGGAGGTGAGCATGATGGGCGGAAGGGTCCCGCAGTCCGCGGGCGAGCTCGGCCAGGTCGTGGCGTCCTTCGCCACGTACGAGGCCGCGCAGAAGGCTGTGTCGACCCTCATCGCGGCCGACGTCCCGGCGCGCGACATCGCGATCGTCGGCCAGGGACTGCGCTCCATCGAGCGGATCACCGGAAGGCTGGGCTACGCCTCGKCGGCCCGGACGGGCGCCATCAACGGGGTACTCCTGGGCCTGCTCTTCTCGGCCATCCTCGTGCTCGGGTCACCCACCGTGCCCATCCAGGCCTTCGTGGGCGTCCTCTTCGTCGGCGTGGCGATCGGAATGCTGATGAGCATCATCGCCTTCGCCTTCGTGCGTCGCCGTCGTGACTTCGCTTCGGTCATGCAGGTGCTCGCCGACCGCTACGAGGTGAGCGTGGCAGACGGCAGCGTGCAGCGCGCTCGACAGGTCCTCGGGCCTCAGTCCGTGTCCCCGCCCGCTGCGGCGCCGCAGCCGGCGTCCGCCGTGGATGCCGTCACCGCCCCGCGACCCAGCACCGAGCCCCCGCGCTACGGCGAGCGGGTCGAGGCGGATGCCGGGGACACCGAGGCGGCGCCTTCCGAGCCGGCACAGCCGTGACCGCCGAGGCAGTGCCGGTGCACATCGCCGTCGCCCTGCCCGCCGGGAAGGGCGAGGTGTCCGCCGACTGGGAGCGCCCCGACGACGCCTGGGCCGCGATCGCCGTCGCGCACGGCGCAGGCACCGGGTATCGGCATCCGTTCCTCCTCGGGTTCACCCGCCGGCTGCAGGCCGAGGGCATTGCGACACTGCGCTTCAACTTTCCCTACGTCGAGGCCGGACGACGGATGCCGGGACCCGCTGCGCATGCCGTCACGACGTGGGCCGCGGTCGCGGCCTGGATGACCGAGACTGCCTCGGACCTGCCATGGTTCGCTGCCGGCAAGTCCTACGGCGGACGCATGGCGTCGATGGCGGCCGCGGAGTCGGCCATCTCACCCGCCGGGCTCGTGTACCTCGGCTATCCGCTGCATCCGCCCGGCGACCCGGCGAAGGCGCGCGTCGCCCACCTGCCGGAGGTTACGCAGCCGCAGCTGTTCGTCGAGGGCGCGAACGATCCCTTCGTCGATCCGCACTCCCAACTGGATGAGGCGATCGCGTCGTGCCAGGACGCGACGCTGCACTGGAT
>NZ_JBFUFC010000305.1:0-3024 GCF_056403635.1 Microbacterium sp. P2_F9
CTCGGGAGTCCTGGGACCTACGCGAGGACGAGGAAACCGAACACCGCGCTCGCGATCGACAGGATCGCCAGCACCAGCGACGGGGTCGTGTTCTCCTTGCGGCGGACGTGCGTCACGACCGCGCCGATCATCAGGACCGCCAGCGCGGTCGCCGCGATCGGGGCGAGGATCGGCGCGATGCCGGTGGCGAGCGGGAGGATCAGCCCGAATGCGCCGACGACCTCCGCGGCGCCGATGGCCTTGATCCGCGGGGTGCTGTAGTCGTCGGCCCAACTCATGCCGGCTGCAGCGAGGGCGGGCTTCGAGCGCGCCAGCTTCATCGTGCCGGCGGCGAGGAAGGCGAGCGCGAGGAGCGCGTTGAGGATCCAGAGGGCGATGAGCATGAGTTCTCCAAGTGGTGTTCGTGGAGTCTGCTGCCCACGGTGCGAACCTTCATCATGCGGCATCGCGCGGTGGCCCAGTGACGGCATGTCCAACGTGCGGAGCACAATGAGCACATGGATAACGCGACCCTCCGCCGCGAGCGGCTGCGGTCGCATCGGCTGAGCGCGCCTGCCCCGACGATCACCGAGGCGGCCGCGCACATGCTCGCGACCCAGGCTCAGGAGTTCTGGGGCGGCCGGCTCGCGCTCGCCGCCCGCAGCAAGGGAGCTCCCACCCTGAGCGACGTCGATGCAGCCTTCGACCGGGGCGAGATCGTGCGGTCGTGGACGATGCGCGGCACGATCCACATCATCCCGGCGCGCGACCTTGCGTGGGTGCTGTCGGTGACAGGCCAGCGTCAGCTCGACAAGGCCGCACGTGTGCACCGCGGTGAGGGGATCGATGTCGCCGAGGTCGTCCGCGCCGAGCGGGCCGTGCGCACGGCACTCAGCGGCGGCAACGGCCTCGTCCGGAAGGACGTCTTCGCGGTGCTCGAGGCCAGTGGCATCTCGACCGCCGGCCAGCGCGGCTACCACCTGCTCTATGCTCTCTCGACCCGGCTCGTGCTCTGCCAGGGCCCAGTGGTGGCTCGCACGGGCGGGCCGAGCCGCGAGCAGCTCTGGGTGCTGTTCGACGAGTGGATCACGGATGCCGCGTCCCCGGCCGAGCCGCTCGCCGAGTTCTTCGTCCGCTACGTCGCCTCGCACGGCCCTGCTGGGGCGCGCGACTTCGCGTGGTGGTCGGGGCTGCCGCTCGGGATGTCGCGGACTGCGGCGGAAGCGGCATCCGATCGCCTGAAGATCGTGGATGACCAGCCCGAACCGCAGTACGTCGTCGCAGGACCGGCACCTCGGCGCAGCGCCGCCGCGGCGGATGTCGTGGCGCTGCCGCCCTTCGAGGAGTACTACCTCTCGTACGTCGATCGCTCGGTGCCGTGCGCCCCGGAGTTCCTCCACGCGATCGGGCCGGCCATGAACGGGATCGTCCGTCCGATCCTCGTCGCGCGCGGCGAGATCGTCGGCGTGTGGACGCACTCGGTCGCGATGGGCCGCCACACCGACGACCCGATCCCTGAGCTCTTCAGCCCGGAGGCGGCGACGGATGCCGAGATCGGCGCCGCCCTCGACCGCTACCGCGCCTTCATCACGGGCTGACCCGCAGAATCCGGTCCTCAGCCCTGAGCGTGCCGATCGAGGAAGTCGTACACCTCGTTGTCGTCGACGCCGGGGAAGGCACCGCGGGGGAGCGGCGAGAACATCTGCATGTGCACGCGCGCGCTCGGCCAGGCCTTGCCCTGCCAGCGACTCGCGACATCGCCCTGCGGGCGTCGGCAGCACGCTTCGTCGGGGCAGGTCGAGGCCGCCCGCTTCGAGGTCTCGCGCCCGCGGAACCACCGCGCGTCGTCGAACGGCACGCCCACTGTGATCGAGAACTCGCCGGCCGACGTGGTGCCGGTCTGGGTCGAGCACCAGAACGTGCCGGTGGGAGTGTCGGTGTACTGGTAGTGCTCGGTGGTGCGGTTCTGCTCTTCGAAGGCGGACCGCGCGAGGAAACGGCGGCAGACGATCTGGCCTTCCACCGCTCCGGTGACGTCCATCGGCAGCGGCAGATCGTCGTTCTCGTAGACACGCGAGATCGCCCCAGAGCCATCCACGCGCAGGAAGTGCAGCGGGATGCCGAGATGCCGGGTGAGGAGGTTGGTCATCCGCATGCCGGCTGCTTCATGGGTCACCCCGAACGCATCGCGGAAGTCCTCGACGGCGAGGTTGCGGTCCTTCTTCGCCTGCTGCAGGAACGCGACGGATGCCGTTTCCGGCATGAGGCCGCAGGCGGCGAAGTAGTTGATCTCGAGCCGCTGCTGCAGGAAATCGGCGTAGTCCGTCGGCGGGCGGTGCCCTAGCAGTCGATGGGCCATGGCCTGCAGGGCCATCGAGCGCAGCCCGTGACCACCGGGAATCGAGGCCGGCGGCAGGTAGATGCGGCCGTGCTCGAGGTCGGTGACCGAACGGGCCGAGTGCGGCAGATCGCTGACGTAGATCAGCTCGAAGCCCAGCTGGGCGGCCATGATGCTGACGGTCCGGTGCGTGAGAGCGCCGGAGACGTGTCCGGCGAGCTTGAGCTGCTTCTCGGCGAGCTTCTCAATCTCGGGCAGGTAGTTGTCGTGGTCGCGCATCCGCACCCGCAGGTCGGTGTTGGCGCGACGGGCCTCTTCGGGGGTTGCGATCGCCTCCCGCTCGCGGCGCTGCAGCTCGCGGTGCAACCCGAGCACCGTCTCGATCGTCTCGTCCGACATGCCCTTGGTCACCTTGACCGGTGCGATGCCCAGCTGCCGGAAGACCGAGCTGTTCTGCGCCCGCTCAAGTTCGATCTCCAGGGCCGCGCGTCGGTTGGGCGGTTCGGTCGACAGCAGGTCGGCGACATCCGCTCCGGTGGCGTCGGCGATGGCCTGGAGGAGCGAGAGCTTGGGCTCGCGCTTGCCGTTCTCGATGAGGCTCAGCTGGCTGCCGGCGACACCCACCCGCTCGCCCAGTTCGTCCAGGGTGAAGCCTCGCGAGACCCGCTGATGACGGATGCGGTGGCCCAGTGTGGACAGTTCGAGAG
>NZ_JBFUFC010000306.1:0-2988 GCF_056403635.1 Microbacterium sp. P2_F9
AGCCACCGCCGTAGGAGGCGCCCAGAAGAACCGACCCGTCGCGCGTCAGGGCCAGGTAGTTGAGCCCGCCATCGGGCAGGTCGCGACGCGCGAGCGGCGCCAGGACGCCGGTGTCGCGGTCGAGGGAGAGGGTGACGACGCCTGCCGGGTCACCCTTGACGGCCGCGTGCACGATTCCTCGGGCGGAGTCGACGACGAAGGTCGAGCATCCTGTCAGTCCATCGGCTGTCGCGAGCAGTTCCAGCGAGCCATCCGAGAAGCGGAAGGAGGCGATCGTGCCGTCACCGGCGTTCGCGACGAGGACGAGAGAGGAAGTCATTGCCGGACTGCCTCTTCGATCAGGCGTAGCACGCGGACGCTGTCCGCGGGGTCCACGGGAGCTGGGCCGGTTCCTTGGATCGCGTCGCCAAGACCGCGGTAGAAGTCGATGTAGCGCCCAGGAAGGAGCGAGATCTCTCGCGAAGAGTCGGGCCCGGCGATCGCCGCGGTGCGGGCTTCGTCGATGCCGAATCCGTGGTCGCCGGGTGTGCGGCCCGCGGCCAGCTGGGCCTCTTGGGGGTCCAGACCTGCGGTGCTGAAGACCGCGCGCGCTCCGGCAACGCGGAATCGCGGCCGTGAGACCGGAGCGACGGCGCTCATCCACAGTCGGGTGCGTACGCCGTTCGCATGCCGGAGTGTCACGAAGGAGTCGTCATCGCTGATCGCGCCGGGGCGGCGGCGATCGAGTTCCGCGTGGACTTCGACCACGTCACCGAACAGCTGTGTCGCCTGATCGATGAGGTGGGGGCCAAGGTCGTAAAGGATCCCTCCTCCAGCCTCGGATGTGGTCGAGTCCTTCCATTTCGGGCCCACCGCCGGCTTGAACCCTTCGAAGGCGGAATCGAATTGGTGGATCGTGCCGAGCTCACCGCTGCCCACGACATCACGGAGCGTGAGGAAGTCGCCATCCCAGCGTCGATTCTGGAAGACAGTGAGCACGACGCCCCGGGCAGCAGACGCCGCGACGACGGATTCCGCCTCGCTGGCGGTGACCGCGACGGGCTTGTCGATCACGACGTGCAGTCCGGCTGCGATGGCCCGGTGCGCGAGGGGCGCGTGGGTGTGGTTCGGGCTCCCGATCACGACGAGATCGAACTCATCGGCACGGGCGAACAGGTCATCCGCACTCGCCACGACCGACGCATCGGGGTACTTCGCGCGGACGTCGCCGGCACGATCGGGGGATGCCGTGACGACCGCGTCGAGGCGGAATCCAGGCTCCGCACTGACAAGCGGGGCGTGGAAGACCCGGCCGGAGAGGCCGAATCCGATGATGGCGGTACGAATCATGCTCTGTCAGCCTCTCAGGGCGGCCCGCAAGTCTACGAAGAAGCAGTGCGGGATCTGGTGGTCGAACTCTCCACCGTAACGTCACGTGTGCGGCGCCGCCTCAGCCGTTCGTTAACGAAAAGAAGTGCCGATATCGGCACTCTCTTCCGTTACTGTCTCAACACAGTGTGCGCCCGAAGGGACTCGAACCCCCAACCTTCTGATCCGCAGTCAAAGTAGATGGGCTGCGAAACGCCTGGAAACACGCGAATCGGCGCCCCAGATGCACACATCTGTGCACACCTCGTGAACCTGTGCCGAGCGGCGAAGTGTCGTGGCCACWAACCATGAGATTTGAACACCGTTGCAGTCGTCCTGCGGCCGTGCGGACCCGCTGTCGATGGGCCGCTTCAGCCAGCGGCACCCGATAGGCGACCGTGTGCCCGACTCGGATGCCGGGCCAACGAGCCCAGCACGGACGCAGCCGCCCCCGACACGCACGATGGCGTGCCGGGGGCGGCGGGAGCAATACCTAGTCGTTCGCGAAGAGCGCCTCGACCTCTGCTGCTGCGTCCTTCAGCGACTCCGGCTCGGACTCGAAGATCAGGACGGACTCGACGGCCGGCTCCATGATCGCGAGGATGTCAGGCCAGTGGTTGGCGATCGGCGCGAGTGCCGTCTCCCCTGCCGCTGCGGCTTCGTAGTACACGGAGGGGTCGATGCCGGCCGCCTCGAACGCCGCGCGGGCCTTCTCAMTCGAGGTGATGAGCGCGGGGAAGACGACGGCGGCTTCGGCCACGACATCCTGGCAGTCAGCGGACGCGAGGTACGCGACCCACTTCTTCGACAGCTCCGGCTCGTCGGTCGTCGCGATGACCGAGTCGGCCAGGCCGTTCAGGACACCGACGCGCTCGCCGCTGGGGCCCTTGGGCAGCGGGGCGATGCCGCTCTCGACGCCTTCGTAGCCGAAGTAGGTCTTGGCGTTCCAGCTTCCGTCGGTGACGAGTGCGTACGCGCCGGCCCCGTAGGCGTCCTTGATGCTGACACCCGAGGAGGCGGCCTCGTAGCTGGGCATGTATCCCTTGGTGATGAGCGAGCGCCACCAGGCGATGGTCTCGATGTACTCGTCGTCGGCGTAGTTGAACGACTTACCGAACGGGTTCTCGTCGGCGTACGTCCAGTTGTTGCTGAGGGCGTAAGGGCTCCACTGCGTCTGGCCGAATGCGCCGATACCCGACTTCGCCTTCAGACCCAGGCCGTAGACGGCCACGTTGGCGGGGTCGTAGCCTGCCTCGTCGCCGCGGACGCCGTTCTTGTCGACCGACAGGTGGGCGATGGTCGCCTCCCAGCTGCCGCCATCCTCCGGGTTCCAGCTGAGGTCCTGCAGGTCCTCGGGGGTCAGGCCGGCGTCGGCGAGGTAGCCGGCGTTGTAGATCGTGGCGACGGTGTCCCAGTCCTTCGGGAGCCCGTAGCGGTTGCCGTCCTCGCCCACCCAGAGCTCGGGAAGGCCCGCCTGGTACGCGTCAAGGTCGATGCCCTCATCCTTGACGACGTCATCGAGCGGGAGCAGCTGGCCGGTGCTGGCGAGCTGCGGGAAGAAGGACGCGTGGTTCGTGATCACGTCGGGCGCGTCGCCGCCGACGAGGCTGGTCGTCAGCGTCTGGAAGTAGTCATCCCAGC
>NZ_JBFUFC010000307.1:0-2988 GCF_056403635.1 Microbacterium sp. P2_F9
GATCAATGTCTCCGTGGCGGCCTTCCCCAACGGGCACCCCCGGGCGCCGCACGCCTATGCCGACATCGATGCCCTGCTCGCCAAGCAGGCCGCCGGGGCGACCCAGGCCATCACGCAGGTCTTCTTCCACTCCGACGACTACCTCAGCTTCGTCGAGCGCGCCCGCCGAGCCGGCGTGACCATCCCGATCCTGCCCGGGGTGATGCCGATCACATCGCCCGCACGCCTGCGGCGCGTCCTCGAGCTGTCCGGCGAGGCGCTGCCGTCCGAACTGGCGATCCGGCTCGAGATCGAGCCGACCGCCCAGGGCCAGCGCGACGTCGGCGTCACGTATGCCGCCGATCTCGCCCGCGAGGTCCTCGCGGGCGGGGCTCCCGGCATCCATCTGTACGCGTTCAACCATCACGACGCGGTTCTCGCGGTGCTCCGCGAGGGCGGCATCCTCACGACCCGACCCGAAGACCTGGAGGCCACCTCATGACCGAATCCCGCCCAGCCTTTCCGGCCGGCACGATCCTGGGCTATCCCCGGATCGGCCGCCGCCGCGAGCTCAAGCGCGCTGTCGAGGCGTTCTGGGCCGGCGCCATCGACGAAGCCGAGCTGGAGGCGACGGCGGCAGGACTTCGCCGCTCGACGCGCGCGCGCCTCGTCGAACTCGGTCTCGGCCGGGAGGACTCGGCTATTCCCGAGTCGTTCTCGTATTACGACCAGGTGCTCGACGCCGCGGTGACCGCGGGCATCCTGCCGGAGCGGTTCGCGCACCTGCGCGCGGCGGACGGCTCGATCGGCCTCGGCGCGCTGTTCACCGCCGCGCGCGGCGCGGGCGAAGCCGGCCCGCTCGAGATGACCAAGTGGTTCGACACGAACTACCACTACCTCGTCCCCGAGATCGGGCCCGAGACCGCGTTCGCCCTGTCGAGCGACCGCTTCGCCCGTCAGGTGGCTGAGGCGCGTGCCGACGGCTACACGACCCGTCCGGTCATCGTCGGTCCCGTCACGCTGCTCGCCTTGGCGAAGGCGACGGATGCCGCGCCCTCCGGCTTCAGCCCGCTCAGCCGCCTGGATGACCTGCTGCCCGTGTACGCCGAACTGCTCGCCGCCCTCCGTGCCGCCGGCGCGGAGTGGGTGCAGCTCGACGAGCCCGCCCTGGTGAGCGAGAGCCTGCCGATCCCGGCATCCGACCTCGCGGCCGCGGCGGAGCGCGCGTACGCCTACCTCGGCGTCGCAGCCGACCGCCCCGCGATCCTGGTCGCCGCCCCGTACGCGCAGCTCTCCGCGGAGGCCTGGACCGTGCTCGCCGCCGCCCCCGTCGAGGCGCTCGCCGTCGACCTCACCCGGGGCGCGGTTCCGGCCGCGGCCCCTCTTCTTGCCGGCAAGACCCTGGTCGGCGGTGTCATCGACGGCCGCAACATCTGGCGCGGCGATCTCTCGACGGCCGCCGCGAAGCTCGAGAACCTCCGTGCGCTCGGCACCGCCGTCGCGGCGAGCACGTCGACCTCGCTGCAGCACGTGCCGCACGACGTCGCCGACGAGACCGAGCTGGGTGCCCGGCTCGTGTCGTGGCTCGCCTTCGCCGACCAGAAGGTCGGTCAGGTCGCGATCCTCGCGCGGGGCCTGGAGGAAGGGCTCGCCGCGATCCAGCAGGACCTTGCCGCGGCATCCGTCGCCCTCGAGGATCGGCGCAACGCGCCCGGCGTCCGCGACGGCGATGTCCGCGCGCGCACGGCAGCGCTGACACCCGTGGACTTCGACCGCGGCGACTACGAGACGCGGGTGGCCGCGCAGGACGCCGCACTCGACCTCCCGATCCTCCCGACCACCACGATCGGCTCGTTCCCGCAGACCGGCGACATCCGTCGCCTCCGCGCCCGGCACGACCGCGGCGAGATCTCGACGGCGGAGTACGAGGAGCAGCTGCGCCTGGAGATCACCACGGTGATCGGCCTGCAGGAGGAGCTGGGCCTCGACGTCCTCGTGCACGGCGAGGCCGAGCGCAATGACATGGTGCAGTACTTCGCCGAGAACCTCGCGGGCTTCGCCGTGACGCGCAACGGCTGGGTGCAGTCCTACGGCTCCCGGGCGACGCGCCCATCGATCCTCTGGGGCGACGTGTCGCGCCCTGCACCCATCACAGTGCGCTGGGCGGAGTTCGCCCAGTCGCTCAGCGACCGCCCGGTGAAGGGCATGCTGACTGGCCCTGTGACGATCCTCGCCTGGTCGTTCGTGCGCGACGACCAGCCCCTGGGCGAGACCGCCGACCAGGTCGCCCTCGCCCTCCGCGACGAGATCGGCGACCTCGAGGCCGCGGGCATCGGCATCATCCAGGTCGACGAGCCCGCGCTGCGCGAGTTGCTGCCGCTCAAGCAGGGCGACCAGCAGGCGTACCTCGACTGGTCGGTCGGATCGTTCCGGCTCGCGACGGCAGGGGCCGCCGCGGCGACCCAGGTGCACACCCACCTCTGCTACTCGGAGTTCGCCGTCGTCATCGACGCGATCGCCGCCCTCGACGCCGACGTGACCTCGRTCGAGGCTGCCCGCAGCCGCGGCGAGGTCATCGACGACATCGCGGCGTCAGGGTTCTCGCACGGGGTCGGCCCGGGTGTCTACGACATCCACTCGCCGCGCGTGCCCTCCGTCGCGGAGGTGGCCGAGCTGCTGCAGCGCGCCGTCGACGAGCTGCCGCTGCGCCAGGTGTGGGTGAACCCGGACTGCGGGCTCAAGACCCGCGCCTACCCCGAGACCGTGGCCTCGCTGCGGAACATCATCGCGGCCACCCGCCTGGTGCGCGAGGGACGGCTGGTGACGGCCGACTAGGACGCAGTCCGCTTCGGACGCGGGGGCTTGGGAGGGGCGGATGCTTCGACCGGCCCCCCGTCGGAGGCCGCTGCCGGGGCATCCGACGTCGAAACCTCGACGTCGCTCTGGTCGACCTCGGCGTCGGCCTCGGTCGCAGCGTCGGTCTCGGAGGCTGTCCAGACGGCTGCCGCC
>NZ_JBFUFC010000308.1:0-2948 GCF_056403635.1 Microbacterium sp. P2_F9
CCAGTCACGAACTGAAGACGCCGGTCGGCGCCGTGAGCCTCCTCGCCGAGGCGATCGAGTCCGCTGCCGACGACCCTGACCAGGTGCGCGCGTTCGCCACCAGGCTGCAGGCCGAAGCCGCCCGACTGGCGCAGCTGACCTCCCGCATCATGAACCTCTCGCGCCTGCAGGCGGCCGACGAGTTCACCGACGAGCGCGAGGTCTCCATCGACGAGGTGATCGCCTCCGCCATCGAGGCGCACGCGATCCAGGCATCGGCGACCGGTGTCAAGATCTCGCGCGGGGGGGAGCGGGGGCTCTATGTCCGCGGCGACGCCCAGGTGCTGAGCGAGGCCGTCGGCAACCTCATCGCGAATGCCGTCGCATATTCCCCGACCAGCTCGTCTGTGGGCGTCGGTGTGAAGTCCGTCGACGCCGTCGTCGAGATCGCCGTCACCGACCAGGGCATCGGCATCCCCGAGGGCGAGCAGGAGCGCGTGTTCGAGCGCTTCTACCGCGCCGATCAGGCCCGCTCGCGGCGCACCGGCGGCACCGGCCTGGGTCTTTCCATCGTCAAGCACGCCGTGCAGCGTCACGGTGGCGAGGTGAAGCTCTGGTCGCGACCCGGTCGTGGCTCGACCTTCACCATCCGGTTGCCTCTCGTCGACGGGCCGGCCGACGTCCCGTCGCCGGGGAAGCGTAAGAAAGGTCGCATGAAGTCATCGATCCGCAAGTCCTCGCAGCAGGACGCGGCACTCCCGAAGCCCATCCCCTCGAACGGAGATCCCGCATGACGCGCGTCCTGATCGTGGAGGACGAGCCCGATCTCGCCGATCCGCTCGCCTACCTGCTGCGCCGGGAGGCGTACGAAGTCGAGATCGCCGAAGACGGTCCGTCCGCGCTCACCCTGTTCCGCGAGCACGGTGCTGACATCGTGCTGCTGGACCTGATGCTGCCGGGGATGTCGGGCACCGAAGTGTGCCGCCAGATCCGGGCCTCATCGGGGGTGCCGATCATCATGCTCACCGCCAAGGACTCCGAGGTGGACATCGTGGTGGGCCTCGAGCTCGGCGCCGACGACTACGTCACGAAGCCGTATTCGGCGCGTGAGCTGCTGGCACGCATGCGCGCCGTGCTGCGTCGGCTGGCGGCGATCGACGCCGACCTCGATGACCGGGTGCTCTCCGGCGGGCGGGTGACCCTCGACATCGACCGCCACACGGTGTCTGTCGCGGGGTCCGAGATCGCCATGCCACTCAAGGAATTCGAGCTGCTCGAGGTGCTCATGCGCAACGCCGGACGCGTCCTCACCCGCGGACAGCTCATCGACCGGGTATGGGGGACCGACTACTTCGGCGACACCAAGACCCTCGACGTGCACATCAAGCGCATCCGGTCTCGCATCGAGGAGCGTCCGGCGGATCCGTCGATGCTCGTCACGGTACGTGGGCTGGGCTACCGCTTCGAGGCGTGACCGCGCACTGCTCAGGGAGCGAGCGACGACAGGTAGTCGAGCGTCCCGTCGAGCACGGGGACATCGACCAGGACTCCGGCATCCTCGGCCGACTGGAAGTAGACCGGCACCATGGCGCCGGGCTTGACCCCGAGGCCCTCGATCAACAGCGGGTCCTCATCGACACCCAGGCTGACGGTCGTCTCGGCGGGCACGCGGATCGACTCGTCGATCTTGGCGGAACCCTCGCCGATCTCGAGGTGGAGCGTCGCGGTCTTGTCGGTGCTGTTGATGAGCACGGCGACGAAGTTCGCGTCTTCGCCGTTCTCGTCGGCGACGAACAGCGCGTTTCGCACCAGGATCGGTCCCGAGTCCGGCACGGAGACGCCGTCCGACGGGGAGTAGGGGATCTTGGTCGCCATCGTCGTATTCATGTTGCAGCCGGTCGTACCGAGAACGACGGCGGCGCCAACGATGAGCGACGCGATGAGGCGCGATTTCACGGATCCTCCAGAGACGAGAGCGGGCATCCTCTGCATTCTATGGCCAGGGCGGCGCGGATGCGGGCGCACCCGACGGGTGGGCGGCGAACCTTAGCGTATGTCCCCTGTGGTATTCTGTAGGTTGCCGAAAGGACATAACTCGATGCTTTTTGAGGTTGGCGAGACGGTCGTTTACCCCCATCACGGGGCCGCGACCATCATCGAGGTCAAGGACCGCATCATTCGCGGCGAGACCAAGAAGTACCTGAAGCTCAACGTCACCCAGGGAGACCTCATCATTGAGGTCCCTGCGGAGAATGTCGACCTCGTCGGCGTGCGCGACGTCATCGGCAAAGAGGGACTCGATCGGGTGTTCGAGGTGCTGCGTGCGCCGTTCACCGAGGAGCCGACCAACTGGTCCCGTCGCTACAAGGCGAACCTCGAGAAGCTCGCCTCCGGCGATGTCATCAAGGTGAGCGAGGTCGTTCGCGACCTGTGGCGTCGCGATCAGGACCGCGGCCTCTCGGCCGGCGAGAAGCGCATGCTCGCGAAGGCACGTCAGATTCTGATCTCCGAGCTCGCGCTCGCAGAGAAGACCGACGAAGAGCAGGCCGGCTTGGTCCTCGACGAGGTCCTGGCGTCCTGACGCACCCCGCTCCTCGACCCCGGTAGCGTGGGGGCGTGCCCTTCGACGCCGCTCACGAACCGACGCCCGTCCCTCGCATCGCCGTCATCGTCGTTGCCGCCGGGTCGGGTACCCGCCTCGAGGCGGGGAGCCCGAAGGCGTTCGTCGGCATAGACGAGCACAGCATCCTCCGGCACGCCCTGACGCGGGTCTTCGCTGGTCCGTCGGCGCAAGTCGTGATCGTCGCGCCGCGCGGGCGCGAAGGCGACGCGCTGACCGACGCGCTCGAGGCGGCCGGTGACCGTCGCGACCTCGTCTCGGTCGTCACCGGCGGAGCGACTCGGCAGGAGTCGGTCGCGCGCGGGCTCGCCGGGCTGTGGGGCGATGTCGAGATCGTGCTCGTCCACGA
>NZ_JBFUFC010000309.1:0-2920 GCF_056403635.1 Microbacterium sp. P2_F9
GGATTCCGCGTGCCGCCCCGCGTGTCGTTGCGCGTCAGCTCTCCTGCGAGCCCTCGACCCAGGCCAGGTACTCCTCCGACACCGTGCCGGTGACGTACCGGCCGTCGAAGCAGCTCATGTCGAGGTCCTCGACGTCGGAGCCCTCCAGGATCGCGGCCTTCAGGTCTTCGACCTCCTGGTAGACCATGTAGTCCGCGCCGAGCTCCTCGGCGATCTCCGGGATCGTGCGGCCATGCGCGACGAGTTCGTGGCGCGACGGCATGTTGATGCCGTAGACGTGCGGGTAGCGCACCGGCGGCGCCGCCGAGGCGAACGTGACCGACTTGGCCCCGGCATCCCGAGCCATCTGGATGATCTCTTTCGAGGTGGTCCCCCGCACGATCGAGTCGTCGATCAGCAGGACGTTCTTGCCCTTGAATTCGCTCGACATCGCGTTCAGCTTCTGCCGCACGCTCTTCTTGCGGAYGGCCTGCCCGGGCATGATGAACGTTCGCCCGATGTAGCGGTTCTTGTAGAAGCCCTCGCGGTACTCGATCCCGAGCTTGCGGGCCACCTGCATGGCAGCGGGGCGCGACGAGTCGGGAATCGGCATCACGACATCGATCGCGCCCATCGGGGTGTACTTCGCGATCGTCTCGGCGAGGCGCTCGCCCAGCCGCAGGCGCGCCTCGTAGACCGAGATGCCGTTCATGATCGAGTCGGGGCGCGCGAGGTAGACGTACTCGAACGAGCACGGGTAGAGCTTCGGGTCGGTCGCGCACTGCTTCGTGTGCAGGTGGCCGTCCAGATCGATGAAGACTGCCTCGCCGGGCATGACGTCGCGGACGACCTCGAAGCCGCCGTTCTCGAGCACGAGGCTCTCGCTCGTCACGACCCACTCGTACTTGCCGTCTTCGCCCTGGCGCGTGCCGATGATGAGCGGGCGGATGCCGAACGGGTCGCGGAAGGCGAGAAGTCCGTAGCCGGCGATCAGGGCGATCGCCGCGTACGACCCTTCGACGCGGTCGTGCACGCGGCTGACCGCCTGGAACACCTGCTCGGGATCGAGATCGAGCCCCGAGATCGCCGACTGCAGTTCGTTGGCGAGCACATTGACGAGCAGCTCGGTGTCGGAGCTCGTGTTCAGGTGCCGGCGGTCCTTGTGGAAGAGCTCCTCGGTGAGCTCCCGCGTATTGGTGAGATTGCCGTTGTGCACCAGCACGATCCCGTACGGTGCGTTGACGTAGAAGGGCTGCGCCTCTTCTTCGCTGGATGCCGTGCCCTTCGTCGCATAGCGCACGTGGCCGAGCCCGATCTCACCGAGCAGCGAGCGCATGTCGCGCGTGCGGAACGCCTCCCGCACCTGCCCCTTCGCCTTCGCGATGTGGAAGACGCCGTTGCGCTCGGCGGTGGCGATGCCGGTCGAGTCCTGCCCACGATGCTGCAGCAGCAGCAGGGCGTCGTAGACCTCCTGATTGGCCAGGCCGCCGCCCACCACTCCGACGATTCCGCACATAGGGGGTTATCTCGCTCCGTGCTCGCTGTAGCTGCCGACGAGGCGAACCGCCCCGCCGTCGACGCCCTTGGCGCCCTGCTCGAACTCTCCGGCCGGCCGGTCACCGGTGTGCACGACGCCCACCTGCCAGGTCGCGATGCCTTCGAGGGCGAGAGCGGATGCCGCGGCATCCGCCTTCTGCGCGTCGACGACCGCGAGGAATCCGATGCCGAGGTTCCAGGTGCCTTCGGTCGCCGTGAGTTCGATCTCGCCGAGGTCAGCGAGCACCCGGAAGACCGGCGGAGGGGACCAGGTCGACCGGTCGACCTCGACCCACGCATCCTGGGGCAGCACGCGGGCGAGGTTGGCGGCGATGCCGCCGCCCGTCACGTGGCTGAGGGCGTGCACGCCGTCGCCGGTCCCGGCGATCAGCCGGAGCAGGGGGCTCGTGTAGAGGCGGGTGGGCTCGAGGAGCGTCTCGCCCCACGTCGTGCCGAAGTCGGCGGCGTGAGCGCCGTAGGAGATGCCGGCGCGTGTGACGATGTGCCGCACCAGGGAGTAGCCGTTCGAGTGCAGACCGCTCGAGGCGAGCGCGAGCACGACGTCTCCCGAGCGCACGCGGTGCGCGCCGAGGATGCCGTCTGCCTCGACGACCCCGGTCGCCGCGCCCGCGACGTCGTAGTCGTTGATGCCGAGAAGGCCGGGGTGCTCCGCCGTCTCGCCGCCGACGAGCGCGGTGCCGGTGTCGGAGCAGCCTGCCGCGATGCCCCTGACGATGTCGGCGATGCGCTCGGGGAAGACCTTGCCGCACGCGATGTAGTCGGTCATGAAGAGGGGGCGTGCGCCCACGACGACGATGTCGTCGACGACCATGCCGACCAGGTCGCGCCCGATCGTGTCGTGCTTGTCGATCGCCTGTGCGATCGCGACCTTGGTGCCGACGCCGTCGGTGCTGGTCGCCAGCAGCGGCTTCGCGTACGCCTGGAGTGCGGACGCGTCGAAGAGGCCGGCGAAGCCGCCTACTCCGCCGAGGACTTCAGGTCCGTGGGTGCGTCGCACCGCGGATTTCATCAGTTCGACGGCGAGATCGCCGGCGGCCGTGTCGACCCCTGCTTCGGCATAGGGGTTCACGGCGTCGCGGGAGGGTGAGGCCACACCTCCAGCCTACCGGCGGGCCGCCTGTGCGGACGCCGGACCGGAGCTGCCGGGCGTGGGATTGGAGGTGCGAGACCGGAACCGGGGTCCGAGGGCGGATCTACAATGAACGCATGGGCAGCGGCGGGGCTCCGGAGTGGGTGATTCGCGAGGATGCGAGTCAGCCCGTTCTGCTTGCCCTCTACCTCCGCCAAGTGCTCGGCATCCGCTCGCCTGATGAACTTCCGCACCTGCGCGGCGTGGTCTCCCGCCCGGCCGATCGCGACGAGCAGGCGCAGGCGCGCCTAGAAC
>NZ_JBFUFC010000310.1:0-2887 GCF_056403635.1 Microbacterium sp. P2_F9
GTCGATCTCACTGACGATCACCCGGGCGCCCTGGCCGCGGAGCGCCTCCGCGGCGCCCTTGCCCACGTCCCCGTAGCCCACGACGAAGGCGACCTTGCCGCCGATCAGCACGTCGGTCGCGCGGTTCAGGCCGTCGGGCAGGGAGTGGCGGATGCCGTAGGTGTTGTCGAACTTCGACTTCGTCACGGAATCGTTGACGTTGATCGCCGGGAAGAGCAGCTTGCCGGCGGCGGCGAGCTCGTAGAGGCGGTGCACGCCGGTGGTCGTCTCCTCGGTCACGCCGATGAGGCCGGCCGCGATGCGGGTGAACCGTTCCGGGTCGCGCTCGAGGCTCGCCCGCAGCGTGGCCAGGACGATCCGGTACTCGTCGGAAGCGTTGGACTCGGCATCCGGAACCGCGCCCGCCTTCTCGAACTCGGCGCCGCGGTGCACGAGCAGCGTCGCGTCGCCGCCATCGTCGAGGATGAGGTTCGGACCGTCGAAACCCTCCGCCGACCAGTCGAAGATGCGATCGGCGAGGCGCCAGTACTCCTCGAGCGTCTCGCCCTTCCACGCGAACACCGGGACGCCGGCCGGGCTGTCCACCGTGCCGGTGGGGCCGACGACCACGGCCGCGGCCGCCTCATCCTGCGTCGAGAAGATGTTGCAGCTCGCCCAGCGCACCTGCGCGCCGAGGGCGGTGAGCGTCTCGATCAGCACGGCCGTCTGCACTGTCATGTGCAGCGAGCCCGCGATCCGCGCGCCTTTGAGCGGCTGCTGCGCACCGAACTCACGGCGCAGGGCCATCAGGCCGGGCATCTCGTTCTCGGCGAGACGCAGCTGGTGACGGCCCGCTTCGGCGAGCGCGAGATCAGCGACCTCGAACTCGAACGGTCGAACGGTTGCCTCAGGGGCGGCGACGGAGGTGTGGCTCGGCATCCGGCCATTCTCCCATGTGAGCGGCGGACGACCGGCGGGGTCAGACGCGGAGGGTCTCGTGCCGCACGACGACCCAGCCCTTGGGCACGGAGAGCCGGTCGGTGTGCACCGCGCACAGGTCGTGGGCGTGCGGGTCGAGAGCGCGGCCGAGAGGCCCGACCACGGCCATCTGGTCGGCGTAGTCGTACGTCAGGGTCGACACCGCTTCGCGGGCGCAGCCCACCTTCGAACAGAGTCTCTCGCGCATTTCCCTCACGCTACCCGCGCGATCCTTCGCCGGATGGATGCCGCGCCGCCGGCCGGTTCGGGTGGCGCCGGCGCCGTCGCGCCGGGCGACGGAGCAACGCGTCCGCCACACTCGTGCGACTTAGGATGGGGGCATGCCGTGGCGGAAGACGAGGGAAGCTGCGCGGCCCGCGCGCCGTCCGGGGCGGCACGGCCGGCACGGCCGGGAGGACCGCAGTCCGGTGGTCAGGCCTCCGCTCCCTCCGCTGGATACCCGCGCCGAGCGATTCGACCTCGCGGTGGGCACAGCCGCGGAGTTCCTGCGGTCGGCATGGCCGGAGCTGCGCGATGTCAGCTTCGAGATCGGCGACATGCCGCCTGCCACGGATGCGGACGGCATCCCCCGCTGGCAGGTGCTCACCGACGAGAAGCGGATCATCCTCTACCGGCTGCCGATCGAGCGCCTCAGCCACCTGCACCGCGACGACGACCTGCACCGCCGCATCATGATCGAGGGCAGCGTCTTCCGCGCCGCCGCGGAGTACCTCGACCGCGACCCGTGGGATCTCGGGCCCGAGCGGTTCAGATACTTCTAGCCCGCCGCCCGGTCAGGGATACACGGTGATCGGCTTCGCCGCCTGATCCGCCGACCACACCGGGTAGCCGGCGAGCGCGCCGTCACCCGACATGGTCACGCTCGCGCGGATGGGCGCAGCGCCGGCGTCGAGCGAGTAGACCGTGCCTGGGCGCACGCTCAGCCGCGCCTCGCGGCCGGCGGCGACCGTGATCTGCGACGAACTGGAGCCGTCCACGGCCTCGAGAGTGACCTGCGCGTCGGAGTCCGATGGGTTCGCGACGATGATCGCGGCCGCGGGGCCGGCCGGGATCGCGACGAGACTCGGCACGGCGATCGCCGGCGCAGGCATGTACCAGGCGAAATCGGAGCCCTCGCCGAAGCCGGTCGTCTCCCAGACCGCGCCGACAAGGGGGGCCTCGGCCGCCACCCGCACCGTGTATTCGCCTGGCACGAGCCCTGGGAGCTCGAGATCCACCGGCAGGCCCGCCGGCAGCGCCACGGAGAGCGGCTCGATCCCCTGGATGGACGTGCCCACCGCAGTGGCGGTCACGGTGGCCGTGGTGTCGGCGGAGGGCGACAGGAGGCGGACGATCGTACCGGACTCGCCCGAGCCGTCGCCCGGGGGAAGCGTCACGGTGACGCCGGGAATGAGCAGCAGCGGGTCGGGCACGATCATCGCGCCGACCTGGTCGACGCCACCGGGGAGGAGGGTGCGGGTCAGCGAGGTCTGCAGCGCGGCGACGACCGGAGCGCCGGTCGCCGTCACCCGGATCACGGGGCTCGCCTCGCCCAGCGCGAGGCCGGAGAGGGGAACGGCGCGCTGCGAGTTCGGCGCGATCACGAGGTCGCCGCCGGCCGGCACCGTCGGACCGGCGGTGCCGAAGACGGTGAGCTGCACCGTGGAGGCGACGGCCCCTGGGTTGGCGAGGATGACAAGATCCGATGCGCCGGTGCTCGTGGAGCCGCCGACCAGCCAGGACTCCATCAGCGGCGGGCGGCAGGCGGCCGCGGCGAACCCGACCAGATCCGGCGCGCTCGCCGTCGCGGAGCCGGCGGCCGCGACATCCGTCCGCTCCCCGCCCTGCGGGAGCGCGGTGAACACCGCGGCGACCGAGTCGGGCACGGGCGTCGTGAGCTGGCTCTGCGTCGGCGCGGCCGCGCCGGCCC
>NZ_JBFUFC010000311.1:0-2865 GCF_056403635.1 Microbacterium sp. P2_F9
GCCCTGGACCGGGTTCGCATCGCCCGCGAGCTGCACGACGTCGTCGCGCATCACGTGTCGGCGATGGGTGTGCAGGCGGGCGCGGCGCGCTCGGTGATGGTCCGGGATCCGGAGTGCGCCCGCACCGCGCTGATCGCCATCGAGAGCGAGGCGCGCTCCGCGCTCGATGAACTGCACCACCTCCTCGAGACCCTCCGGACGCCCGCGGGCGATGCTCCCGACGCGTCGACGGTGCGGCTGTCGGGGCTCGCCGACCTGGTCGCGCACGCTCGCGACAGCGGCATGCCCACCACCCTGACGATCGTCGGAGAACCGATCGAGCTGCCGGACCTGGTGCAGGTCAACATCTACCGCGTCACGCAGGAGGCACTCACCAACGCGAGGCGTCACGGTGGTCCGGATGCCGCCGCCGACGTGCGGCTGCGCTTCGCGCCTGATGACCTCGAGCTCGAGATCGCGAACGAGGGCCGGGTGACGCCGGCGATCAGACCAGGGCTCGGGATCGTGGGGATGCGCGAGCGCGCCGCCGCCTCCGGCGGCACGATCGAGGTCGGTCCCCGTGCACGGGGCGGCTTCCTGGTGCGGATGCGCGTCCCGCTGCCGTCACGGGTCACCGCATGACCCGGCGCCGCATCCGCGTGCTGCTCGTCGACGACCACGCCGTGATGCGGGCGGGCTTCCGCATGATCCTCGAGACCGCGGACGACATCACCGTGGTCGGAGAGGCGGCGGACGGCGCCGCTGCCGTGGCAGCCGCAACCGCTCTGGATCCGGACATCATCTGCATGGACATCCAGATGCCCGAGATGGACGGACTCGAGGCGACGCGGCGCATCGTCGCCGACGCCGCACTGCACGCGGCTGTCGTGATCGTGACGACGTTCGACCGCGATGACTACCTGTTCCAGGCTCTGGCGGCCGGTGCGAGCGGGTTCCTGCTGAAGAACGCCGGCCCCGAGGAGCTCATCTCGGCGGTGCGCGTCGCGGCGGCGGGCGATGCGCTGCTCGCTCCAGAGGTGACGCGGCGCGTGATCGCCCGGTTCGCGGAGCTCCCCACGGGGACCGGCCCGACCTGGACGCAGCCACCCGACGCTCCCGCGGCGCACATCGAGCTCACCGATCGCGAAGCGGAGGTGCTGGGGCTCGTCGCCGAGGCGCTCAGCAACGCCGAGATCGCCCAGCGGCTGTACATCGGCGAGGCGACGGTCAAGACGCACGTGTCGAACGTGCTGCAGAAGCTCGGCGCCCGCGACCGCGTGGCGGCGGTGGTCTACGCCCACCGCCATGGGCTCACGACGCCGTCGTGACGTCTGCGAACGCCTGTCCCCCGCACGGCGGGGTGTGAAACCCGTCTGACGGGGGATGCCCGCTCCGTCCGGGCTTGCGTAGCGTGAGCCGTGACGCCATCCGAAGGAGACACGATGCTGCAGTTGTCTGGGATCGACAAGAGCTACGGGTCGAGACCCGCGCTCGACGACGTGTCGTTCGAGGTGCGCCCAGGACGCCTCACCGGATTCGTCGGCGGCAACGGCGCCGGCAAGACCACGACCATGCGGATCATCCTCGGCGTGCTGTCGAAGGACGCCGGCACTGTGACGCTCGACGGCGTCGAGGTGACGGCATCCGATCGCCGGCGCTTCGGCTACATGCCCGAGGAACGCGGCCTGTACCCGAAGATGAAGGTGCTCGAGCAGATCGTGTACCTCGCCCGGCTGCACGGCTTCTCCCGAGCGGATGCCGCGACCAGGGCCACCGCGCTGCTCGAGCAGCTCGGACTCGGCGAGCGCCTCGCCGACAACGTCGAGACGCTCTCACTCGGCAACCAGCAGCGCGCCCAGATCGCCGCGGCGCTGGTGCACGACCCCGAGGTGCTCATCCTCGACGAGCCGTTCTCGGGACTTGACCCGCTCGCCGTCGACATCGTCGCCGGCGTGCTGCAGGGACGAGCCGCGGACGGCGTGGCCGTGCTCTTCTCGTCGCACCAGCTCGACGTGGTCGAGCGACTGTGCGACGACCTCGTGATCATCGCCGGCGGCACGATCCGCGCAGCCGGCGCCCGCGACTCGCTGCGCGCGGAGCACTCCACGCGCCGCTTCGAGCTGATCTCGGCGGGTGATGCCGGGTGGCTCCGCGGCGAGCCGGGCGTCGAGGTCCAGGGCTTCGACGGCGGCTACGCCGTGTTCGACGTCGACAGCGATGAGACCGCGCAGCGGGTGCTGCGCCGGGCCATCGCACAGGGGGATGTCGCGAGCTTCGCGCCGCAGCATCCGACACTCGCCCAGATCTTCAGAGAGGTCATCCAGTGAGCACTGCATCCACCCGAGCGCCCAGCACGCCGCAGAGCGTGTGGCTCGTCGCCGAGCGCGAGATCGCCTCGAAGATCCGCAGCAAGGCCTTCTTGATCTCGACGATCATCCTCTTCCTCGGGGCGCTCGCCCTCGTGGTCTGGGGCGGCATCCAGGCCGGTTCGACCAGCGGCACCCCCGTCGCCGTGACCGCAGACGCGCAGCAGTACGTGCAGGACGTCCCCGGTCTCGAGGTGACGGATGCCGCGGACCGCGCCGAGGCGGAGGCCCTGGTCCAGTCGGGCGATGTCGATGCGGCGATCGTCGGCGACTCCGCGTCGCCGACGGGCTTCGCGGTCATCGCGGACTCGAGCGCGCCGACACAGCTGATCCTCTCGCTCGCCGAGCTTCCGACGGTGCAGCTGCTGAACCCCTCGGCCACGGACGAGGCGCTGCGGTACCTCGTCGCGATCGGCTTCGGCGTGGTGTTCCTGCTCGCGGCGTCGCTGTTCGGMGGCACGATCGCGCAGAGCGTCGTCGAAGAGAAGCAGACGCGCGTGGTCGAGCTGCTCATCTCGGC
>NZ_JBFUFC010000312.1:0-2806 GCF_056403635.1 Microbacterium sp. P2_F9
GCACGATCCTCGGCACGAGCCGCACCAACCCGTACGAGGGGCCGCGCGGTGGCGCCGAGAACATCGCGAAGACCCTCTACGGGCACCACATCGACGGGATCATCGCGATCGGCGGTGAGGGCACACTCGCGGCCGCCAACCGCCTCGCCAACGACGGCATCAACGTCATCGGCGTCCCCAAGACGATCGACAACGACCTGGCTGCCACGGACTATTCATTCGGGTTCGACACCGCCGTCAACATCGCCACCGACGCGATGGATCGCCTGCGCACGACCGGAGACTCGCACCAGCGCTGCATGGTCGCCGAGGTCATGGGTCGGCACGTCGGCTGGATCGCGCTGCACGCGGGCATGGCGGCTGGCGCGCACGCCATCTGCATTCCCGAGGTGCCCCAGTCGATCACCGACATCACGAACCTGGTCTCGCGTGCGCACGACCGCGGCCGGGCGCCGCTCATCGTCGTGTCCGAGGGCTTCACGCTGACCGGCATGGACGAGGCTTTCAGCGACAAGGGGCTCGACGCGTTCAACCGTCCGCGCCTCGGTGGCATCAGCGAGGTCCTTGCGCCCGAGATCGAGCGCATCACGGGCATCGAGACCCGTGCCACCGTCCTCGGACACATCCAGCGCGGCGGGTCGCCGTCGGCCTTCGACCGCGTGCTCGCCACGCGCCTCGGACTCGCGGCAGCGGATGCCGTGATGAGCGAGGCCTGGGGTCAGATGGTCGCGCTGCGCGGCATCGACATCGTGCGGGTGCCCTTCGCCGATGCGCTCGGCGAGCTGAACACCGTGCCCCTCCACCGGTACGAAGAGGCCGCAGCCCTCTTCGGCTGATCCTGCGGGCCGCCGCCTGCCGTCAGGCGGCGCCGAGGATGTCGAGCAGCCAGGCGAGCTCGAACGCACGCTCGTGCCACGCGTTGTAGCGGCCGCTCACACCGCCATGGCCGGCGACCATCTCGCAGCGCAGCAGCGCGTCCGCGCCGACCTCGCGCAGTCGCGCGACCCATTTCGCCGGCTCCACGTACAGCACCCTCGTGTCGTTGAGCGAGGTGACGGCGAGGATCCGCGGGTACGCGACATCCGCCCGCACATTCTCGTAGGGCGAATACGCCTTCATGTAGGCGTACACGTCGGGATCATGCAGCGGATTGCCCCACTCGTCCCACTCGATCACGGTGAGGGGCAGCGACGGGTCGAGGATCGAGGTCAGCGCGTCCACGAACGGCACGTCGGCGAGGATCCCGGCGAACAGCTCCGGCGCGAGGTTCGCGATGGCCCCCATCAGCAGGCCGCCGGCCGAGCCGCCCTCGGCGACCATCCGGTCCGGCGCCGTGTAGCCGGCCTCGACGAGATGCCGTGCGCAGTCGACGAAGTCGGTGAACGTGTTCGTCTTGTGCAGGAGCTTGCCGTCCTCGTACCACTGGCGCCCCATCTCGCCGCCGCCACGCACGTGGGCGACGGCGAAGATCACGCCACGGTCGAGCTCCGACAGGCGGGCGACCGAGAATCCGGGTTCGATGGAGTGCTCGTAGGACCCATAGCCGTACAGGTGCAGCGGCCGCACCGAGGTTCCGGCCTCGCCGAACGATCGCTTCCAGACGAGTGAGATCGGCACCTGCGTGCCGTCCTGCGCGGTCGCCCACACCCGGGCCTGCGCGTAGTCGGCGGGCTCATAGCCGCCCAGCACCGGGTGGCGCTTGCGCAGGAGCCGCTCTCCGGTGGCGATGACGTAGTCGTAGACCGTGCCAGGGGTCGTGAACGACCCGTAGCCGATGCGGAGGACCGGCGGCGCCCACTCCGGGTTGCCGCCGCCGCCGACGGCGTAGAGCGGCTCGTCGAACTCGAGCTCGTTCACGGAGCCCGACGCGTAGTCGAGCAGCCCCAGCCGGGCGAGGCCGCCGCGGCGGTAGGCGAGCACGGCCCAGTCGCGGAAAGTCGAGACTCCCAGCAGGCGGTGTCCCGGCTGGTGGGCGACGACGACCTCGCGTGCGCCTGCGGGATCGGATGCCGCGACCCGCACGAGCTCGAAGTCCAATGCCCCGTCGTTGTGGAGGATGTACAGCACATCCTCCCCGTCGATCACGGCGTGGCTGGATTCGTACTCGACGCCCTCCTGGCGCGGCCACACCACGCGCGGCTCGGCGCGCAGGTCGTCGGCATCCAGAATCCACTCCTCGGAGGTGATGGAGGAGCCGAGCTCGATGAAAAGGTAGCGGTCGCTGCGGGTGAACCCCGCCCCGACCCAGTACCGCTCGTCCGGCTCATGGAACAGCTTCGCATCGTCTTCGACCGGGGTGCCCAGCTCATGCAGCCAGACCGTGTCGGGGCGCCACGCGTCGTCGACCGTCGTATAGACGATGAACCGCCCGTCGGGGGAGAAGCCGGCTCCCGCGGACGTGTCGGGGATCTCATCCGCAAGCATCTCGCCGGTCGCGATGTCGCGCACGCGGATCGTGTAGCGTTCGGAGCCGTCCAGGTCTACGCCGTACAGCATCTGCGCCCCGTCATTGGAGACTTCGAAGCTGCCGAGAGAGAAGAAGTCGTGGCCCTCGGCTTCGACGTTGGCATCGAGGAGCACCTGTTCGCCGGCCACCTCGGCATCGGGCGACAGATCCGGCGGGGTCCAGTCCTCGGGCGAGGCGAGCGGCGCGCGGCATTGGATGCCGTACTGCCTCCCTTCGACAGTGCGCCCGTAATACCACCAGTCGCCGCGCCGACTCGGGACGGACAGGTCGGTCTCGAGGGTGCGTCCCTTGATCTCCTGGAAGATCTGCTCCCGCAGCCCCTCCAGGTGCGCGGTGCGC
>NZ_JBFUFC010000313.1:0-2805 GCF_056403635.1 Microbacterium sp. P2_F9
ACCGACAGCTGGTCGGGGGTGCGGGCGAAGGGCAGCGACGCGTCGAATCGCTCCAGCAGGCTGCCGGGCTCCCGGGCGGTCGCCGAGAGGGCCCGCACGAACTGCCGCTGCTGCAGGAGCGCGGTCTGGAGAATGAAGGCCTCGTGCCAGCGCAGCGTCTCGCGCGCCTGCTCGATCTGGTCTCCGAAGTCGGGGCGGTGGATGCGCTCGATCGCGGTGCGGGCGTCGAGAAGGCCATGCTCCTTGCGCAGCGCCTCCGGGAGTGGGTCGGGTACGTCGCCCAGCCCATCGAGCACGAGGGCGACGATCTTCACCAGCTGCCAGCTCGCGATCGTGGCCGTGGCCGGATAGATCGGGATCGGCAGGTTCGCGTAGGCCTCCGCCGTCGCACGCGCCGTGTCTTCGTCGTCGAAGAGCTCGTAGTCCGGGTGGGCGAGCTGCTTCGTCCCGCGGTATTCGCCGACCTTGCCGGCGAAGATGCCCCGGCGTCCCGGCTGGAGCTCTTTGAGCCGCCAGGTCTGGTTGAAGAACGTGAGCGAAAGCTCGCCCTGGCCGTCGCTGATGGTGACTTCGAGGATCGAGCCCTTGCGCGCCTGCATCCGCCGTTCGCTCGCGCGGCGCACTTCGGCGACGATCGTGACGGGCTCGCCGACCGGGAGCGACGAGATCGGCGTCAGCTCGCCGCGGCGCACGTACCGTCGCGGGTAGTGCGCCAGCAGGTCGCCCACCGTCTTCATGCCGAATGCGCGGTCGAGCGCTGCGGCGGTCTTGCCGCCGACGGCTCCGTCGAGCCGTGACTCGAGCGCGTGGCCGGGCATGGTCCGAGTCTAGGTCGAGCCGCCGACGCCTCGAGCCGCGTCCGTGCCCCGGCTATCGTGGGCGTGTGACACGCATCATCGCGGGGCGCGCCGGCTCACTCGCACTCGAGGTCCCCGACGCCGGTACCCGGCCCACCAGCGACCGCGTGCGAGAGTCGCTCTTCGGCGCCCTCGAATCGGCGGATGCCCTCCGTGGCGCCGCGGTGCTCGATCTGTACGCGGGATCGGGCGCACTGGGACTCGAGGCGGTCAGCCGAGGGGCGGCGAGCGCGGATCTCGTCGAGAAGGCGCCGCGCGCGGCATCCGTCGTCGAACGGAATGCGGCACGAGTGGGCAAGTCTGTGGGGCGGGATGCCGCGATCCGCGTGCACCGCACCTCGGCCTTCGCGTATCTCCACGTCGCCCACGGCCCGTTCGACCTGGTGTTCCTGGATCCGCCGTACGACGTCGCGGAGCACGAGCTGACGAGCGCCCTCGCGCTGCTCGTGCCTTCGCTCGCGCCGATGGCCACCGTCATCGTGGAGCGCGCCTCGCGGTCACCGCAGCCGACGCTGCCGGCCGGACTCGTGCTGGACCGCTCGAAGCGCTACGGCGACACGACGCTGTGGTGGGCGTCCTTCGACGAGGTCGACGAAGCACCCTGATCCGCGCGCGGATCCCCTTCCCACACGCAGGGGCCTTCGAAGCCGACGTCGCGCGTGATCGTGAGATGCCCGTCCGGCCTCAGCTCGAGCCTGACGGTGACGGCATCCTCGAGGATCCGAAGCTCGACGACGAATGTGTCGCCCTGCCAGCCGCCTGATGCGGCGACCCGATCGCTGAACCACGGCGGATCGGTCTCCAGTTCGAGCGATACACGTCCGGTGACCCACTTCTCGGGCGAGAAGCGCACCTCGAAGTCGTCGATCCCGAGCACGTCCTGGGAGATGCGCAGCCGGCGGATCGGCCCGTTGTACTCGAAGACCAGTTCGTCGTTCCGGCTCTCGCCGCCGACGGTCGCGACGGGAGCGGGCGGTGGCACCTCGGCGGCCGGCTCCTCGGTGTCGAAGGCCGGCAGCAGGGTGGTCCACAGCGCGTCGAGCGGCTGCTGCATGTCGGGCAGCCCACCGGTCATGGTGACCACCGCGTCGTGGTCGGGCAGGACGACGACGTACTGGCCGAACGCGCCATCGCCCCGGTAGGCGCCATGCCGGCACATCCAGAACTGGAAGCCGTAGCCCTGCCCCCAGTCCGACGATTCCGCCGGCGTGCCGTTGGAGACCTGCCCGCTCGTCGCCAGCTCGACCCACTCCGCGGACACGAGCTGCCGACCCTGCCAGCGACCGCGCTGCAGGAGCAGCTGCCCGAACGCGGCGAGCTCCTCCGCACGGATCGAGAGGCCGAACCCTCCGGCATCCACCCCCGTCGGGCTCTCGTGCCAAGTCGGTCCCTCGAACCCGAGCGGGTCGAAGAGGCGCGGCGTCAGGTAGTCGAGCAGTCGCTCGCCCGTGCGCGTCTGGATGATCTGGGACAGCAGGTGGGTGCCTGCGGTGTTGTACAGCCAGTGGGTGCCGGGTGCGTGGGGCAGGTCCGCTGCGAGGATCGTGCGCGCCCAGTCGTCACCCCAGTCCTCAGGTTCCGGGTCGTGCCCGGTGGTCATCGTCAGCACGTGGCGCACGGTGAGCGCTTCGAGATGGGCGGACGGATGCCGGGGCGCCTGGTCCGCGAGAAGGTCGATGACACGGTCGTCCAGACCGAATAGGCCCTCGTCGATCGCGATGCCGATGGCGATCGCGGTGAAGCTCTTACTCACGGAGTAGAGGGCGTGCGGCGCATCGCGCTCGTACGGCGGCCGTGCGAACTCTGCGACGACGTGCCCATGTCGGGTGACGGTCAGGGTGTGGACATGCGGGATCGGGTCGAGGGCGGCGACCAATCGGGCAACGGCGGCGGCAGGAAGGCCCTGGTCTTCGGGGCGCGAGCGGGAAAGGAGAAGGCTCGTCATCGT
>NZ_JBFUFC010000314.1:0-2724 GCF_056403635.1 Microbacterium sp. P2_F9
GCAGCAGGCGCTGCAGCTCCGGGTCGACGGGGGCGCCGGCCGCCGCATTGTCGCGAAGTGCCCGGAGCGCCCGCAGCTGGAGCAGGGACAGCGCGTCGACGTAGGGGCTGCGCAACTTCACCGCACGCTGCAGCACAGGCTTGTTCTGCAGGAGCTGCCCGCCCCCGGCGATGCGGATTACCCAGGACCTCGTGAGGTCGAGCTCCTCCATCACGAGCGCGGCGAGATCATCGCGATCGCCCAGCCCGAGATAGCCTCGCGCGATGCGGCTGTCGGACTTCGCGAGGCTCATCGCGACGTTGTCGATGAGCGTGCGGAAGAGCGGCCACTCGTCATACGCCCGGCGCAGGAGCGCCTCGTCGCCGACGGCTTCCAGGCCCGAGCCGAGCCCGAACCAGCCCGCGAGGTTGATGCGCGCCTGGCTCCAGGCGAAGACCCACGGGATGGCGCGAAGATCCTCGAGCGATTCGACGGACAGTCCTCGTCGTGCCGGGCGGGAGCCGAGGGCGAGCAGCCCGACCTCCTCCATCGGCGTGACCTGCGCGAACCATGGCGCGAAGCCCGGTGCCTTCACGAGGGTGAAGAAGCGGTCGCGGGACGCGGCATCCATCTTCGCCGCAGCCTCGGCGTAGCGCTCCGCCGCGGCGCGGTTGCGCCGCTCGATCGACGGCGACGAGGCGAGCAGCACCGCGGCGGCCACCTGGTCGATGTGCCGCATCGCGATGGCCGGGTCGCCGTAGCGAGCGAAGATGACCTCGCCCTGTTCGGTGAGCTTGAACCGGCCGTCCACCGAGTGCGGTGGCTGACCGAGGATCGCGGTGTTGGCAGGGCCCCCGCCACGGCCGAGCGCTCCGCCGCGCCCGTGGAACAGGGTGAGCTCGATGCCGCTCGCCTGCGCCCACGCCGAGATCGCGGCTTGGGCTTCGTAGAGGGCCAGGGTCGCGGCGACCGGCCCCACGTCCTTCGACGAGTCGGAGTACCCGAGCATGACCTCGAGACGGCGGCCGGTGACGGCCAGGCGCGCCTTGAAGTCGGGATGCTCGACGATCTCGGCGAGGATCTGCGGCGCGGCCTGCAGGTCGGCGAACGTCTCGAACAGCGGAATGACGTCGAGCACCGGCGTCCCGCTCGAGTCCTTCGCGTACTCGGCGAGGCGGTAGACGTTGGCGAGGTCTTCGGCGGACCGTGTGAACGACACGATGTAGCGGCCGGCGGCGTTCGGGCCGAGCCTGCTCTGGATGGACGAGATCGTGCGGAAGACCTCGAGCACCTCTTCGGTCTGCGCGCTGAGCGCAACGCCCGCGGACAGCTCCTCGAGTGATTTCGCGTGCACTGCCGAGTGCTGGCGCACCTCGAGTTCGGCGAGGTGGAACCCGAAGGTCTCGACCTGCCAGATGAGCTGCTGCAGGTGGCCGTAGGCCTGCCGCGGGGCTCCGGCCAGGTGCAGCGACTCCTGGATGATCCGCAGGTCCGCGAGAAGCTGCTCCGGGTCACGGTAGGACAGGTCCGCGTCGCCGCCACCGGACGCGGCGATGCGCCGGGCGATGAGCAGCAGCGTGCGCCGGTGCGGCTCGCCCGGCGACCGCTTCGCGATGTCGACGGCGGCTTCCTCATCGTTCGTCGCGAGCCGTTGGAGCAGCGCCTGCAGCGCCGCGCTCGGCGGCGTGGTGACCTCATCCAGCGTCAGGGTTCGGCCGATGCGGTTCGCGGCGCGCTCCAGTCCGAGCAGGACGTGCTGACTCGCGATCTTCGCGGCCTTGCGGGTGACGGATGCCGTCACGAACGGGTTTCCGTCGCGGTCGCCGCCGACCCACGAGCCGACCCGGACGAAGGGCTTGACGATCGGCGCCCGCGAGCCCGCGGCGGGCCCCTGCAGGGCGTCGTCGACGCGGCGGTAGACATGCGGGACCGCGGTGAAGAGGGTCTCGTCGAAGACCTCCATGATGGATCGCACCTCGTCGGTGGGCGAGGGCTTCTCCGCGCGCAGCGGCGCGGTGCGCCACAGCGTGTCGATCTCCTCGATCATGCGGCGCTCGGCCCGTCGCTCGTCGGCGCCGTTGCGCAGCATGATGTCGTGCTCGTCGAGCAGCGCGGTCAGGCGGCGGATGCTGCGGGAGATCGCACTGCGGCGCGCCTCGGTGGGGTGCGCGGTGAACACGGGGTGGAACCGCAGCGCCTGCAGGCGTGCGAGCGCCGTGTCGTCGCCGACCTCGGCGGCGAGGTGCACGAACGCGGCGGCGACCGAGTCGGTCGCATCCTCCCGATCGGGGCGCCCATCGCGCTCCCGGAGGATCCGCACCCGCTGGTGCTCCTCGATGAGGTTCATGAGGTGGAAGTAGACGGTGAACGCCCGGGCGACCTCGTCGGCGCGCTGGATGCTGAACGAGTCGGCGATCACCGCGGCGCGCTCGAACGCCTCCGCGGTCTCGTCGGTGTACGCCTGGAYGGTCGCGGCGCGCAGGCGCTCCACGTCGTCGAACAGACCGGGGGAGCCGCTCTCGCGGAGCACACGACCGAGCAGCGCACCCAGCATCCGCACATCCGCGCGCATCCGCTCGGGGATCTCCTGGCCTGCTTCATAACGTCCGACCAGGTCGATCGCTTCGGTCTTGGTGAGCTCACGCATGCCTCAACGCTATCGCCGCGTTGTTTCGTCGAAATCACAGCAGCGACCGGCCCCCGCTAGCATGGGGCGGCCGGAGGTGCTGTGAAACTGCTGCGTTC
>NZ_JBFUFC010000315.1:0-2714 GCF_056403635.1 Microbacterium sp. P2_F9
GCGGGCGGTGACCTTGCCGAACAGGCGCGCGATCGGGGCGAGGATGAGGGGCCGCGCCGCGACCCACGCCGCGGCGATCACGACGAGGGACGCCGCGAAGATCCAGAACCCGGTCCAGTTCACGGCGTCCTGCGACGCGTACATGTGGTTCAGGTTCCGCAGCGCCCCGGTCGCGAACACCAGCACGACGTGCACGAAGATGAACGCCACGAAGTAGAGCATCACCGGGAAGTGCACGGCGCGCGCCCATTCCACCGGATAGGCGCGGTTCAGGCGCGGGGCGTCCTTCGGCCAGAGCCCGCCCATACGTACGCCGGTGATCGCCGCTAGCGGTGCGGCGATGAACACGGTCGCGAAGTAGGCGAGCTGCTGCAGCGAGTTGTAGTTGACCCAGCCGTTCTCGGTCGGCCAGTCCAGYGACACGTACTGCAGCGCCGCGCTGATCGCGTTCGGGAACACCGTCCAGCTGGTCGGCACGATCTTCATCCATTGGCCGGTGACGAACAGCAGCACCACGAAGATCACGCCATTGATCACCCACAGCAGGTCGAGTGAGAGGTGGAACCACAGGTTCAGGCTGATCTTGCGCCTGTTGTTGGTCCGCGGCGACCAGAACACGCTCGGCCGCTTCTCGGTGCGCACCTGCAGCCCCGACCGGATGATCAGCACGATCAGGAACACGTTGAAGAAGTGCTGCCAGCCGAGCCACGCCGGCATCCCCACCGGTGCGCCCGCCGGCAGTTCGTATTCGCCGGGGTAGGTGGTGAGGAAGTCGACCATGAACTCGAGGCTCAGGAACCACCGCACGAACAGCACGACCATCGCCGCCGCGAACAGCAGCCCGGCACCGCCGATGACGACCGCGCCGGTCCACTGGGCCCCGGTGAAGGGTCCATAGCGCTTCGGCTCGGACTTCGGCTCCGGGTTGTTGAGCGCTGCGGCCCCCGGCCACACCGTGCGCGTGAACGCCAGTGGGGGTCGGTCGGCGAGGGCGACGGATGCCGCGGCCTCGGTCCCTGCGCCTGCCTCGGTCCCTGAGCCTGCCTCGGTCCCTGAGCTTGTCGAAGGGACCGCTGACGCTTCGACAACCTCAGCGACCGCCGGGGGTGCCGGGGGAACGGGCGCGGTCGTTCGCGGAAGTCCCGCGCGGGGCTGGGTCGTGGCGACCGCCGCCGCGGCGGCGACGGCGGGGATCGCGGGTTCGGGCGTTTCGTCTCGCAGAACCGCGGATCCTGAGCCTGTCGAAGGGGACTCAACGACCGGGATCGGTGCTGCAGCGACGGCGGCGGCGACAGCTGCCGGAACCGCGAATCCAGCGGGGGGCCAGGGCTCGCCACCAGGCGTACGCGGAAGACCGCGGCGCAGCGCGGGGCCGCCGGCTCCGGTCCCTGAGCTTGTCGAAGGGACGGCGGACGCTTCGACAAGCTCAGCGACCGCGGGGGTTGCCGTGGCGGCGGTGGTCGCAACGGCCGCGGCCGCAGGCTCGGGCGTTTCGTCTCGCAGAACCGCGGTTCCTGAGCCTGCCGAAGGGCGCTCAACGACCGGGGACGAGGGAGCGGCAGCTGCGGTAATGAGTCCGGCGGGCGGCCAGGGCTCGCCGCCGGGAGTGCGGGGAAGTCCCCGACGCAGGGCTACCCCGCCAAGCGAGACCCCTGAGCCGGCGCCGGTCCCTGAACCTGTCGAAGGGACCGGGGACGCTTCGACAGGCTCAGCGACCGGGACCGCCGGCGCTTCGACAGGCTCAGCGACCGGGACTGGGGCTGCAGCGACGACCGAGGCGGCTTCAGGCTCGAGCACTGTCGTGGCGGTGAGGACGGCACCCGGGCCGACGCCATCGCCGGCTGGCCACGGCTCGCCACCGGGTTGCCGCGGCAGCCCGCGCCGCACCGTCTGCCCGAAGGTCGCCATCGCCGGTTACGCCTTCTTCGCCTGCAGCGCCGCGATCAGCTGCGGCACGACCGTGAACAGGTCGCCGACGACCCCGAAGTCCGCGATCTCGAAGATCGGGGCATCCCCGTCCTTGTTGATCGCGACGATCGTCTTCGCCGTCTGCATGCCGGCCTTGTGCTGGATCGCGCCGGAGATCCCGAGCGCGACATACAGCTGCGGCGACACCGACACCCCCGTCTGCCCGACCTGGTACGACTGCGGCACGTAGCCGGCGTCGACGGCCGCGCGCGAGGCGCCGACCGCCGCGCCGAGCACATCGGCGAGCTCGTCGACCAGGGCGAACTTCTCGCCCGACCCGAGGCCCCGACCACCCGCGACGACCTTCGCGGCCCCGCGAAGCTCAGGACGCGACGATGCCACGACCGCCGCATCGACGGAGACGACGGATGCCGCGGGCCGGCCCGAAGCCGGCACGGAGAGCTCCTCGACCGCCGGCGCAGCGACCGCCTCGGCCCGGGCGTCGATCGCGCCCTGGCGGACGGTGATCACCGGCGCACCCCAGGTCACCGCGGAATCGACGTTGTACGCACCGCCGTACACCGAGTGGTGCGCRACCACGCCCTCCGCGTCACGCGAGATCCCGACCGCGTCGACCGCGAGCCCGGCGCGGGCACGCACGGCGAACCGCGCAGCGACCTCGCGCCCCTCGACCGAGTTCGACACGAGGATCGCGTCCGGGCGCACCAGCGCGGCGGCCGCGGCAAGGGCGTCCACCGCGGGCACCGAGAGCTGCGCGGCGTCGCCCGGCGCGGTCAGCACCCGGG
>NZ_JBFUFC010000316.1:0-2704 GCF_056403635.1 Microbacterium sp. P2_F9
GTCCACGAGCGTCCTCACGCGCTTCGCGATATCGTCCAGACCACCGCGACGCACCGATCCGCCGGTCATGTACATGTCCCGGCGCACTTCGAGCATCACGGCCTGTACTCGCGGGTCGATCCGGTAGAACCGCAGCGGCACGTAGGCGCCTTGGAACGGCTCGTTCGCGACGATCTCCCACCCATCGAACGCGGTTGAAACCGCATCTCTCAACTCCTGGGTTGCGTGGAACGGGTCGAACCCGACGCACAGCTGAGGACGGCGCAGTTCGGCATGGAGTTCATAGGGGAGGGGATCGCGAGGGAACGAGTGGATGTCGATGATGACAGCGCGATCGTGGTGCGCGAGTGCGGTCGAGGTCAGCCGTTCGATCGCCCAACCGTAGTCGTCGTAGAAGCGCCTGAGTTCGGTCGTGTCGGTCGCGGCCAGGTCGCGGATCGGCTGCCGCTTGGTGTCATGCGTGTAGAGCATGCCCATGCCGACCTCGTTCATCTCCTCGGACTCGTCGCCGAAGCGCTCGACGTCGACGACGAACCGCGAGAGCCGGTTGATGACGCGGCTGGTGCCGACGACAGCCGCAGCGACGCGATCGGTGCCGTGATCGGTGAGGGCGGCGATCTCGGACTTCAGCTCGTCGTCAGTGATCGCGAAGGGCGCGCGATGCCGCGCGGGCACGCGCGTTCCGCCGTGCGGTGCGTGGACGATGATCGGCGACGTCGCCGTTGCGTCAGCGAGCCGGACCGATGAGGTCATCATCCGTCCGTTCACCTTGGACAGGCCCCACGCGAGAGCGCACGCCCGGCAGCGCCACGCCGTGGCACCGGGTTCGATGACGCAGCCGGCAGCGATCACTCCCGGAGGCGGCGGGCCGGCCGGCATGCCGTATTCCACGCGCCACGGATCGGGTGTGCGGCAGTCGGGGCAGGCGTCTCCGCGGGAGAGGTCGGTGATCGTGGGCATTCGTGTCGCTTCCTGTCGATGGCGGGGATCCTTCGCGGAGGTGATCAGTCGTCCATGTCCATCCACACGAACGCCGTGTGGAACGGGATGCCGTGATCATTGAGCCAGGCGATCGTGGCCGACGGACCGTCGCCGGCGTCGAGGTCGCGCCAGCCGTCGGGGATCCTGTCGATCGGAACGCCCAGCGCCGCTGCCAGCAGTGCAGCGTCGGCCTCGGCGACCTCGTAGTACGCCTCGACCCAGCGGCTTTCGGCGTGCACCACGATCACGCCATCCTCGCGTCGAGTGATCTCCGTGAAGGCCCATGGATCAGACAATCGTCACCTCCGCCGCCACGCGCGCGACCGCCTCCCGCAGGAACCCCTGCGGGGCGAACTTCGGCAGCGTCGCGCGCACGTCGTCCCAGGCCTGTTCGAGCTGACCCCGCGATGCCGCGCGCCGTACAGCGCCGCAACGGATGAGGTCCGGGACCGCCCCTCGGCGCAGTGCAGGAATACGCTGCGACCTTCGGCGCGCAGCGTGGCCACAGCATCCGCCGCCTCCGCGAGGACGAAGTCGAGATTGTCGTTGCGGTCGGGCTGGTCGATGAGCCAGACCTGCACGCTCTCGAGCCCGGCGGGCACCTGATGGGTGCCGACGCGGCACAGCGAGACGACGGCATCCACCTCCGCGGGCAGGCGATCCAGCGCGGCGATTGATCCGATCCAGACGCGCTCATCGTGCGGATGTGGGAAGAGAAAGTCGCTGGACGGATACACTGTCGCACGCCCGGCGAGCGGCCACCCTTCGCGGTCGGTCCTGCCGTGGCGGACGGCGAGGGCGGCAAGCCGAGTCAGCTCGTTCGCGTCGATGCCGGGCCAGCCGTGCAGCCGGCGCTTCCAGGCGAGGCGCACCGCGCTGCCGCCATGCACCGCCCCGGCGAGCGAGCCCGCGATGGCGGCCACCGTGTCGGTGTCGCCGCCGGCACGAACCGCGCGCTCGAGGGCGTCTGTCAGTGACACCGCTCCGGTGATGGCGGAGAGGGCGCCCTGGAATGCCCGCAGCACCCCGCCATTGTCGGGGGAGAAGTCCCGTGGATGGGTCCCGGGTTCGAGAGCCTCGTCGATCAGTGCGGCCCAGCGGTCACGCCGCGGCGCAGGGATGAACGCGAGCTGGGCCCGCACGTCGAGCTCTCCGTAGAGGATCGCGTGACGGATGGCGAGGCACCAGATCGCGGACGCGTCGGCGTTGTCGTCGTCCCAGTGCGTCAGGCGCGCGATGCGGCCTGCGGCGGAGGCGAGTTCTTCGGGGGAGCGGTCGAGGTAGCCGAGCGCGATCGGACCCGTGCGCATCAGCGATCCGTTGCCGGTGCTGTGCCCGGATATGCGGTGCACCGACTCGGAGCGGGCAAGTGCGGCGGCGGCGGTCGGCTCAGCCAGATGCGACAGCACGCTGCGGGTCTGGTTGCCGACATCCTTCGAAGTCCTCGACCAGTCGCGCCAGCTCACGACGATTTCGTCGAGGGTCAGGCTGTCTTCGAGGGMGTGACCGTCCGCGAGTGAGCGGAGGATGGGCATGGCCATGCTGGTGTCGTCGGTCCATTCGCCGACGCCGTGGCCGAAGCATCCGATTCCGAACTCCGGTGTGACCTCGTCGGCCAGTGACGGACCGAACTCATACCGCGAGCCAAGCGCGTCGCCGGCGGCGGACGCGAGGATGGCGCCGACGGCGCGGTCGAGCTGCTGTGCGGACAGGTGCGTAATGG
>NZ_JBFUFC010000317.1:0-2683 GCF_056403635.1 Microbacterium sp. P2_F9
CGCCGGATCCGACTGATCGGATCCGGCGCCTCGGGGGATAGTGTGAGCGGCGGGGGCGATGCCGTGACCGATCCAGTGCATCTCGAAGCAGTTCACACCCGAGGGGCCTCGGCCATCGGGCGGCGCACCAGTGCCCTCCAGCAGGCGGTGCTGCGCATCGCGACCGCGATCGTCACCGTCGCCTACCGGCTGTACCGCGTGCATCCGATGGTGTGGCGCTGGACGGCGCGCCACTACCAGCCGTGGATGGGGAGTTTCGCGCGTCTGAACGCGTGGATGATCTGCCAGCAGGCGTACCTCGACGTGCCCGCTTACCACGACTATCAGAAGGCGAACGGCTTCCGGTTCCGGTGGTGGCGGCTGGACAACTACCGGCCCACCTCGAAGACCGACTATGTGAACGCCTACCCGGAGGCCGAGCGCTGCTGGCACGGCCGCATCGAGACCATCGGCACGGTCGTCGACGAGTCGAGCGGATCCTCCGGCAAGCCCTACAACTGGCTGAGGTCCAAGCGCGAGCTGAACACCGTGCACAAGAACGTGGCCGGCTACGTGACGCAGATCTTCGGCACCCGCAAGCTCTTCGCGATCAACGCCTTCTCGATGGGTGCCTGGGCGACGGGAACGAACACGGGCATCGCGATGTCGAAGGTCGCGATGGTGAAGAACACCGGTCCGGACATCGAGAAGATCGTCGACACCCTGCTCTTCTTCGGGCCCGGCTACGTCTACCTGATCAGCGCGTATCCGCCGTTCCTCAAGCACCTGCGCGACCGGCTCGACGCCGAACCCCGTTTCGACTGGGAGCAGTACACACTGAACGGCTTCGTCGGCGGCGAGGCGCTTACGGAGGGGCTGCGCGACTACCTCGAGGACCGCTTCAACCGCGTGTACGCGGGCTACGGCGCCTCCGATCTCACCATCGGCATGGCAGGCGAGAGCGATCTCACCGTCTGGCTGCGCCGCGCGCTGGCGAACACCCCGGCCCTGCGAGAGGACGTGCTGGGCGCGGCCGAGAACCGCATCCCGATGATCTTCCAGTACAACCCGCTCGAGACGTTCCTCGAGACGACCGAGCACGGCGAGCTGCTGGTCACCCTCAACTCGACCGACATCATGAGCCCGAAGACCCGGTACAACATCGGGGACGAGGCCATGATCATCGACTTCCCGAGCATGCAGGCGCTCGTTGCCCGGCATCCGCGGCTCGCGTTCGGCTATGAGCGCGCGTTCGCGATCCAGCGGACGCGGCTGCCGTTCGTCCTGCTCTTCGGGCGCAAGGACTCGACGATCTCGTACATGGGCGCCAACATCTATCCGCTCGACGTCGAGAACGGGCTCTACCTCGACAATCCGTACGCGAGCGCGATCGAGTCGTTCAAGCTGGGGCTGCTCGAGATCGGCGGGCACGAGCAGCGACCGATCATCCACCTGCAGCTGCGCGAGGGCAGCGCGCTCGACGACGCGGCCCGTGCCGATCTGCGCGTGCGGGCGGCGGAAGGGGTGCTTTCGCACCTCGCTCGGGTCTCGCGCGACATCGCGCAGTCGCTGGCCGAGGATCCGACCACCCGCGACGTGCGCATCGAGGTGCACGACCACGGCACCGGGCCGTTCGTGGGGGGGAACATCAAGATCAAGAACGCCTACACGTTCGATCAGAAGGAAGCTCTCGATCAGGCGGATGTGGAKCGCGCCTGATGCGCTCCACCGACTTCTCGAAGGCGCCGCCGCAGGGTCGGGCTCAGGCGATGCTCGTCGTCGACAGCGAGACGGCTGATGCGGGCTGGGCGCGCGCACTGCTTCGCACCGCTCGTCGCGACCCGGCTCGGCTCTGGGACCACCGCTACCGCGTCGCCGGCCACCGGGGCATGCTGATCGGCTTCACGAACCGCGATTCCATGCTCGCCTTCGCCGCCACGGTCACGGAGGCGAGCACGCGCAGCTACCGCGCCGAGTCGAGCGGCTACTCGAACGGCGTCTGGCGGGCCGAGGGCCCGACGATGACGCACATCCCGACCTTCACCCCCGTCACCCGTGAGCGTGAGCACGGCGTGACCCCACCAGAAGTCGCCGGCGGGCGCGCCCTCGGCCCTGGCCGGCACGGTCACCGGCCGCGCGGGCCCGTCAACCCACCGCGCAGCCCCATCGAGGGCGGCTCGCTCTTCCTCGGCGCCACGCGTTACCGCGGACCGCGCAGCCTGCTMATGCTCGCGCGCACCTGGTACCCCATGCTCGCGAAGATGCGGCGGATGAAGGGCTACGTCTGGCACGCGGTGTACGGCTCGGGCCTCTGGGCACTGGGTACGATCGCCTTCTTCGACGACCGCGACGCCCTGCTCGCCTTCGCACGGATGCCGGAGCATCGCCACCTGATGCAGTGGATCGTCGAGGGCACGCGCTGGGCGACGGCCGGGTTCATCCGCCTGCTGGTCGCCGAGGACAGTGCGGATGCGGACACCGGCTGGGAGCACCCGTGATCGTCGAGGCGGTCGCCGATCGCCGCGGCTTCCGCGACTTCGTCGAGCTGCCGCTGCGCCTGCACCCACAGGCCCTCGCCGTGCCGCTGCTCGAGTCGAGCCTGCGCGACTGGTGGACCGGCCGCTCCCCGCATCCGCAGCCGATCGAGCTCCTGCTGGTGCGGGATGCGCGGGGCCGGGCGGTCGCCCGCTCCACGGTGCACACG
>NZ_JBFUFC010000318.1:0-2677 GCF_056403635.1 Microbacterium sp. P2_F9
ACCTACTGGGGTGCGCTCACCGCAGCCACCGCCGATCTGTCCGGTCCGATCGCGACGCTGAGCATTCCCGCGATGCGCTACAACGCGCTCGACATGGTGGTGCGCTCCGGCGGCGTGCCCATCCGCGTCGCGAGCAAGTCGATCCRCGTGCGCGAGATCATCGATGCGACGCTGGCGCTGCCGGGCTACGCGGGCATCCTCGCGTTCACACTGCCCGAGGCGCTCTGGCTCGCCGAGACCCACGACGACGTCGTTCTGGGGTACCCGACCGCCGATCGCGCCGCCATCGCCCAGCTGGCGGCCGACGAGCACGCCGCCTCCCGCGTCACCCTCATGGTCGACGACATCGCCCAGCTCGACCTCATCGATGCGATCGTCCCGCCGACGCGGCGCGCCGTGCTGCGCCTCGCGATCGACGCCGACGCGTCCTGGAACGCCCCTGCGCCGCTCGGCCACATCGGCGTGTACCGGTCGCCGGTGCACTCGCCGGCCGAGGTCTCGAACCTCGCCAGGCTCATCGCCGACCGCCCCGGCTTCTCCCTCGTCGGCCTGATGATGTACGAGGCCCAGATCGCAGGACAGCCCGACGCCACCGGCTCAGGCGATTCGATCATGCGCTGGATGAAGGGTCGGTCGGGAAGCGAGCTGCTCGACCGCCGCGCGGCGATCGTGCGCGCGGTGAACGCGATCGCGCCCCTCGAGTTCGTCAACGGCGGCGGCACCGGTTCCCTCGAGTACACGGCATCCGATCGCGCCGTCACCGAGGTGACCGCCGGCAGTGGCCTGCTCGTCGGCCACCTGTTCGACGGCTACCGCGCCTTCGACCCGGCGCCCGCGGCGGCGTTCGCGCTCGAGGTCGTGCGCAAGCCGGCCCGTGACATCGCGACAGTCCTCGGCGGCGGCTGGATCGCCTCCGGGCCTGCGCTCGCCTCCCGTCAGCCTGCACCGGTGTGGCCTCAGGGCCTGGCCATGATGCCGCGCGAAGGCGCCGGCGAAGTGCAGACCCCGCTGCGCGGCGAGGCCGCCCGCGACCTCAAGGTCGGCGACCGCGTGTGGTTCCGGCATGCCAAGAGCGGTGAGCTCTCCGAGCGCGTGGACCGCTTCCACCTCATCGACGGCGATCGGCGCGTCGGCGAGACGCCCACCTACCGCGGTGAAGGGAAGGCCTTCCTGTGACCCGTCCTGGTGGTACGTGGCAGAACTGGGGCCGATCCGAAAGCGTGCGGCCGCAGCGCGTGGAGCGCCCCGACTCCATCGAGGCGGTGCGTCGGTCGGTCCTGTCCGCGCGCGCGAAGGGGCTGCAGGTCAAAGCGGTCGGCGCCGGCCACAGCTTCACCGGGATCGCGGTGGCGCCCGGCGTGCTGCTCGAGCTCGACGACCTGAGCGGTGTCGTGAATGTCGACCGCGAGAGGTCCCGGGTCACGCTCCTCGCCGGGACCCGCCTGCACCAGATCCCCGCGCTCCTTGCGCCGTTCGGCCTGGCCATGCAGAACCTCGGCGACATCGACCGGCAGTCGATCTCCGGCGCCATCTCGACCGGCACGCACGGCACCGGTGCCCGGTTCGGCGGCATCGCGACCCAGGTCGTCGGCGTCACGCTGGTCACGGCAGCCGGTGACCTCCTCGTCGTCGACGAGCACCAGAACACCGAGATGCTTCCCGCGGTGGTCGTCGGTCTCGGCGCGCTCGGCATCTTGGTCGAGGTCACGATCCAATGCGTCCCCGCGTTCGTGCTGCACGCCGTCGATCACCCCGAGGCGCTGACTGACGTGCTGGCGACGCTCGACGAGCGCGCGAGCACGCCGGACCACTTCGAGTTCTACTGGTTCCCGCACACCGAGGTCGCCCTCACCAAGGTGAACACCCGGCTGCCCGCCGACGCGCCGCGGCATCCGCTCCCGCGCGTCGGCAAGTGGATCGACGAGGAGCTGCTCTCGAACGGCCTCTATCGCGCGGTCTGCGCGACCGGCACCGCCTTCCCCGGCATCGTGCCCGGCGTCAGCCGGCTCGCGGTCAAGCTCACCGGCAATCGGGAGTACACGGACGCCTCGACCCGCGTGCTCACCCAGAACCGCGACGTCCGCTTCCGCGAGATGGAGTACGCCCTTCCGGCCGAGAACGTGCGCCTCGCCTTCGAGGCGATGCACGCCCTGATCGAAGAGCGCGGCTGGAAGATCTCCTTCCCGGTCGAGGTGCGGTTCGCGGCGCCGGACGACCTGTGGATGTCGACCGCGCACGGACGCGCCTCCGGCTACATCGCCGTGCACCGCTACTGGCGCGAAGATCCGACCGAGTACTTCGAGGCCGTCGAGCAGATCATGCTCTCATTCGGCGGACGCCCGCACTGGGGCAAGATGCACACGCTGGATGCCGCGATCCTCCGGGAGCGCTACCCCCGGTTCGACGACTTCACCGCGCTCCGCGATCGCCTCGACCCCGACCGGATGTTCCAGAATCGGTATCTCGAGCGCGTTCTGGGTGCGTAAGGGCTGAGAGTCCGCCGCACGCTGTGATCCGCGCGCCTGCGCTGGTTAGGATGTGGACATGCTGGAGTGGCTTGTCCCCGTACTGATCATCGTCGCGCTCGTCGTGGTCATCGGGATCTACCTGTGGGCGACCTACAACTCGCTCGTGCAATTGAACGTGCGCGTCGACGAGGCGTGGAGCGACATCACCG
>NZ_JBFUFC010000319.1:0-2639 GCF_056403635.1 Microbacterium sp. P2_F9
GCTCGCGTCCATGCAGCGCGACAAGAAGAGTCGAGGCGGGATGCTGCGCTTCATCGTGCTCGACGACATCGCGCGCCCCACCGTGCTCCAGGCGCCGGACGAATCGCTGCTGTTCGCGGCGTACCAGGAAGTCGCGGGATGACCCCGCAGCCCGACCCGTCGCTCTCAGTGCGGCGGGTCCGGTCGGACGAGTGGGAGCTCGTGCGGGCGCTCCGCCTGGAGGCGACCGCCGATCCGGATGCCGCGATCGCGTTCCTCGAGGATCACGACGAGGTCGCCACGCGGCCGGAATCGTTCTGGCGCGAGCGGACCCAGACAGCCGCCGAGAGCGCGACGGTCGCTCAGCTCGTCGCGGAGATCGAGGGTGTTGCGGTGGGCAGTCTGTCGGTCCTCATCAGGGCGACCGGGCAGAAGGATCACCTGGGCCGGTACATGGATGACCGCCGCGCCTTCGTCGTCGGGGTGTGGGTCCGGCCGGATCGTCGAGGCTCGGGAGCGGTCGATCTGCTGCTCGCCGCCGCGGCGGCATGGGCGGCGGCGCAGGGGCTGGATCAGCTCCACCTCGACGTGCATCGCGACAACCTGCGGGCCCAGGGCGCATATCGCCGGGCGGGCTTCCTGCCGACCGGCGAGACCCTGACCGGGCCCATCGGGCCGGAGATCGTGATGTCGCGGCCCTTGCCATGACCGCGGCATCCACTCATACCGGCGCTGATATCGTGCGAGACATGAGTGCTCCCCGCCGCCTGCTGCTCGTCAACGGGCCGAATCTCAACCTTCTCGGCATTCGCGATCCCGCCACCTACGGCACCCAGTCGCTGCAGGATGTCGAGGCGCTCGCGATCGAGACGGCCGCCGCTTTCGGATTCGAGATCCGCGCGGTGCAGAGCAATCACGAAGGCGTGCTGATCGATGCGATCCACGCGGCGCGGACGGACTGCGCAGGCATCGTCATCAACCCCGGAGGGCTCACGCACACCTCAGTCGTGCTGCGCGATGCGCTGTTGAGCGTGTCCCTGCCGGTCGCCGAGGTGCACATCTCCGACATCAAGGCGCGCGAGCCGTTCCGGCAGCTCTCCTATGTCGAAGACGTCGCGGTCGTGCACGTCGTGGGCGAGGGCGTGCCCGGCTATGCCGTGGCGATCACCCGGCTCATCGAGGTCGTCACCGGGCACGCGGAGGGCTGAGCCGGGTGCCGGGCGTGGCATCCCGTAGAATCGAATGTCGGCGCTTCGACACGCTCAGCGATCAAGCAGCCTGACCCCCTGACACGAAACGGAACTCTTCAGCCATGGCATCCACCTCAGACATCAGGAACGGCGTCGTCCTCAGCATCGACGGACAGCTGTGGAACGTCATCGAGTTCCAGCACGTCAAGCCCGGCAAGGGCGGTGCGTTCGTCCGCACCAAGCTCAAGAACGTCGTCTCTGGCAAGGTCGTCGACCGCACCTACAACGCCGGCGCCAAGATCGAGATCGAGAACGTCGACCGCCGCGACTTCACGTACCTGTACAACGACGGCGACGGCTTCGTCTTCATGGATGTCGCGGACTACGACCAGATCACCGTCGGCTCCGCCACCGTGGGCGACGCGGCGAACTTCCTGCTCGAGAACCAGCAGGTGCAGATCGCGCTCAACAACGGCAACCCGCTGTACGTCGAGCTGCCGGCCTCCGTCGTCCTCGAGATCACCTACACCGAGCCGGGCCTGCAGGGCGACCGCTCGTCGGCCGGCACCAAGGCCGCCACGGTCGAGACCGGCTACGAGATCCAGGTGCCGCTGTTCGTCGAGACCGGCACCAAGGTCAAGGTGGACACCCGCACGGGCGACTACCTCGGCCGCGTGAACTGAGCGCTGCGAGCCGATGAGCGCACGTACGAAGGCCCGCAAACGCGCGCTCGACATCCTGTTCCAGGCTGACGTCCGCGGCGACGACCTCGGCGCGATCCTCGCCGCCGAGGCGAAGCGCGCCGCCAACGAGCCGTCGCGCGAATCGTCCTGGCTGTATGCCCGCGAGATCATCGACGGCGTCATCGACAACCGCGACGAGATCGATGAGCAGATCACGACCTTCGCGAAGGACTGGTCGCTCGCGCGCATGCCCGCGGTCGACCGGGCGCTGCTGCGCATGGGCGTCTGGGAGATCCTCTTCAACGACGAGGTGCCCACCGGCGTGGCGATCGACGAGGCCGTGGAGCTCGCCAAGGAGTTCTCGACGGACGATTCCGGCGCGTTCGTGAACGCCGTGCTCGCGAAGATCGCCCGCTCGTCCTGACGCCCATGACCAGGCCTCGCGGAACCTTGCGAGGATGGTGAGCATGACCCCGCCGTTCGTCGACGCCGAGCACATCCGGCGCCGGGCCGATGGCGGCGCGTACGAACGCGGGATGGCGTACTTCCGCGACGGGGCCGTGCAGTCCGTGGCGTGGGATCCGGTCGCGGCGGTGCTCGAGTCGGTGGTCGAGGGCAGTGGCCGGACCGCCTATCGATGCCGGATCCGCCTCGACCCGGCCCGAGGCGACCAGCCGATCGTCTCGACCTTCTGCACCTGCCCGGTGGAGCGCGACTGCAAGCACACGGTGGCGACCCTGCTCGCGAGCAATCGGCTCGCGGATCGCCCGGTCGCCGACGGCCCGGC
>NZ_JBFUFC010000320.1:0-2613 GCF_056403635.1 Microbacterium sp. P2_F9
GATCAGCATCCGAAAGCTGCCACTCCTCCTTGGCTCCGCCACCCGCGTCCCAGAAGTAGACCCGGTAGCGCGGATTGTCGATTTGAGACGTCTGATCGCGAGGATCGATGAGCTCTGCTCTCACCCGTCGAACGTATCGCCCAGATCAAGGCCGGCGCGAGTACGCAGACCGACCGGCAATCGAGTCGCTCGGCGTCTGGCGGAGGCCATAGCCGATTGACCAGCCTCCGCCGGCCCGCCCGTAACCTAGCGTTGGTGTTCGCTACTTCTAAATCCTGCTTGCGGGTTGGGTGTCCGCCATCGTTTCTCGCCCGCGAGCGCGGGCCTCACCCCATGGCATCAACCAGGCAAGGACCAGTGCAAAGCCCATTACGACGAACACGGCGACAGAACTCGATGCCTCCACCACGAGCGTGGTGACCGACAAAGCGTTGTCAATCGCTGGGTCGGCCGGCGTTTGCCCAGCGGCGAACCAACCCGCGGCGATCGCGAGAGCGATGCCGGTCGCCACGCCGACCCAGAACCATCTACCCAGGGCGTTCTTCAGCTTCTGGGCGATGAGGGCCACGCCCAGCACGAGGCCCAGCACAACCAGGAGAACAATCACCGGCGCGTAACGGTCCCCGACCCCGACCACGGCACTCCATGCGTCGAGGGTGACGCCCATCGTCGCCGCGTCAGCAAACCGCTGCAAATACACCAACAGGATGCTCACTGCGAACCCGAACACGGCGCCCGCAATGGCTCTGAGCGCCGTCATCACTGCTGATGCACCTGGCGCGGCGCTGTATATCCACTCATGGCCGAAACATATCAGTGCCAGCGTCATTCAACTGTCAGAGCGCCCTGCCGTCCGGTGAACCACCCGCTTGCAGGTAGTCTCTGTAGTTCGCAACGACCGGCCCGAGTGATCTGGACCACGCATTGCATATTCTGTCCTGAAGAGTATTCTGAGCGCATGCGCGGAGTCTCGCAAGAGGTGTCAAACGAAGTGTCGTTCTGGGTGCTGACGKCCCTGTCCGAGGAGCCGAAGCACGGCTACGCGATCTTGCGCGACGTCGAACTGCTGAGCACCTCGCAGGGCAGCCCCGTCACTCTGAAGGTCCCGACCCTGTACGGGGCACTGGATCGTCTGAATCGCCTGGAGCTGATTGAGGTGGTCAGCGAAGAGGTCGTCGATGGTCGAGCTCGTCGGTACTATCGGCTCACCGATCACGGGGCTGCGGCGTTAGAAGAGGAGACGGTGCGTCTGGAGGCGCGCGTTCGTGTCGCGCGATCCGTGATGCCCGCCGGATCGTCCGCCAGCACGTCAGCCACGGTCGATGGGCGCGGACGATGACGGACGCGAAGGTTAAGCGGCGATATCAGCGAATTCTTCGGTGGTATCCCAAGGAATGGCGAGTGCAGCACGAGCAGGTGATGCTGGGCACCCTGCTGGAGATGGATGATGCGCGCGGGCGGCGCGGGCCGACATTCGGTGAGGCGTGGTCGCTGCGTCTTGACGGCCTGAGGCGCCGGCTCCGCCCTGCCGATGACGGCCTGGCGCGGAGGCGACGCAGGATGACACCTGTCATCGTCGGCCTAGTGATTGTCGGATGTGTGTCCGTCGGAGGCCTAGCGGCAGCCGCATCACCCCCGGCTCTCTCGGACGAGGAAAGGGCGCAACTACTCGCCACCTGCCTCAACGACAAAGGCTGGGCAACAGAGATAGGGGCCGACGGTGGCGTCACGGTCGAGTACCAGTCCGACCAGGAAGCCCAGCACCTGTCGGACGCTGAGAGCTGCATCGCCACACTGCAGCTCAATCGGATCGCCAAGCCGTCGGGCGCACAGTTAGAGGCGCACTACGCGAACCTGCTCGCAGCACAACGCTGCCTCGAAGAACGTGGCTATAAGACACCGAAAGCTCCGGACAGATCAGCGTTCGTCGCGTCAGGGGGCACGTGGTCGCCGTTCTGGGCACTCCCCAACGGGACGGCCGAGGAACTCGCCCAGATCGAACGAGCATGCCCACAGCCCGACCTCCAACCATGAGGGCGCAGGTCGCAATCACCGGACGATGCCCGAGAGCGGCAAGCATCCGGGGCCGTTTTCATACTTCCCCGACCCGCCACCTGTGACGGTGCCTGACACTCGAACACACCGTCGGGGGAGTAGTTTCTGCTCGAACCGTCCCGGAGACGCACCGGCCACCGCGCCTCGCTCGCCGCCACCTAGGGGCCGCGCACCGCCGGCTGCAATTACAGCGGCGGCGCAGTGGCCTTCGGTACGGTCGATTGCATGGCCGAGATGACAGTTGAACTGGATGAGTCGGGCTGGCACTTCCCCGCTCGCGACTTCGTCCCTGCGTCCCACCGCGACCTGCCCATGCTGCGCGTATATCTGCCGTTCATAGCCCGAGGCGGGAACTTCGTGCGCTGGTCGCAGTTTGTCGACGTCGAGGAACACTCCGCGTCGCTGAACTGGTTCGAAGCCACACGTCAGATCTCGGACGAGCAGCCCGCCATTCGCGACTTGGTCTCTTGTATGGGTCAACCGGACGAATCAACCGCGCAAGCACTCCGCGACGCCATCGGCGATCGGGCTCTGCGATGCCTGCGGTGGGTGGGATAC
>NZ_JBFUFC010000321.1:0-2593 GCF_056403635.1 Microbacterium sp. P2_F9
CCGCTGGGGCGGCCGGGGCTGCCTGCGGCGCGGCCGCCTGCGGCGCGGCGTCGGGCTGTGGTGCCGCCGGGGCGGTCGCCTCGTCCACGGGATGATAGGCCTCGAGGATGGGCCACCACGACTTGTCGACGGAGTTCCGGTCGAGCTTGAACTGCTCGTACATCTCGTCTACGAGCCACTCGTTGGCGCCGAACTCGCCCTCGCTCGAAACCCCGACGCCTGTCACCTGGCTGGACACGGTCGATCGCCTGCTTTCATCGGTGAAGATTGGTGAACATGCGGGGCGGGATTCCGCCCACACGCACGACTGTTAAGCCTAACCCAGTCTGCCGGGGGCAATCTTGGCCGCGTAAGGGCTTGACCGGAACGATCCGGCATCATTATTCGCACAGGTAAGAATCACTAACCTTGACATGTGGAGTTCTATGGAGAGCGGCCCGATGTCGATCTGACCTATTCCGATGTCTTCCTGGTGCCGCGACGATCGGCCGTCACGAGCCGCCTCGAGGTCGACCTCGCACCGGGCGACGGCACGCCCGCGACCATCCCGCTGATCTCGGCGAACATGAACTCGGTCACCGGCACGAGGCTCGCCGCGACCCTCGCCCGTCGCGGCGGACTGGGTGTGCTGCCGCAGGACATGCCGCTGCAGGAGCTCGACGCCGCGATCCGCTGGGTCAAGGCCCAGCCGGTGCTGTGGGACACGCCCCTCGTCCTTCCCCCTGATGCCACGGTCGCCGACGCGGCGCGCCTGCTGCCGGCCACCGAGGGCCACGGCATCGTCGTCGCCACCGCCGGCGCGACGCTGCACATCGACGACATCCTGGGGGTGGTGCCGGCGCTGCGGCTCGGAACCGCCCTGCCCGATGCCCGCCTGGGCGATCTCGCACGCGGGCACGCGGCATCCATCGACGCAGACGATGTCGAGAGCGCCCGGCACGCGTTCGATCTGATCGTCGCCTCGAACGCCGAGACGGTGTGCGTGCTGCACCACGGCCTCCTCGTCGGCACCCTGTCGCGCCGCAGCGCCCTGCGCTCGAACCTGTACCGCCCGGCGGTCGACGCCGGCGGACGACTCAGCGTCGCCGCCGCGGTCGGCATCAACGGCGACGTGGCCGCCAAAGCGCGTGCGCTCGCCGCCGCCGGGGTCGACGTCCTCGTCCTCGACACCGCGCACGGCCACCAGGAGGGCATGCTCGAAGCCCTCCGCACGGTGTCGAAGCTGGATCTCGGCATCCCGATCGCCGCAGGCAACATCGTCACCGCCGAAGGCGTGCACGATCTGGTCCAGGCGGGCGCGAACATCCTGAAGGTCGGTGTGGGTCCCGGTGCGATGTGCACGACCCGCATGATGACGGCCGTCGGGCGGCCGCAGTTCTCCGCGGTCCTCGAGACCGCCGAAGCCGCGCGGATCATGGGCGCCCACGTCTGGGCGGACGGTGGCGTGCGCTACCCCCGCGACGTCGCGCTCGCGCTCGCGGCCGGCGCGTCTTCGGTCATGATCGGCTCGTGGTTCGCCGGCACGATCGAGGCGCCCGGCGAGCTGCAGCTCGACGCGAGCGGTCGCGCCTACAAGGAATCGTGGGGCATGGCCTCGACCAAGGCCGTGCACGAGCGCTTCGGCCGCCTGGACCCTTACGACCTCGCCCGCAAGGAGCTGTTCGCCGAGGGGATCTCGTCGTCGAAGATCTACCTCGATCCGCTCCGGCCGGGCCTCGAGGACCTCATCGACATGATCACCTCGGGGGTGCGCTCCTCGTTCACCTACGCCGGCTCGTCCACGGTCGCCGACTTCCATGAGCACGCGCGGGTGGGCCTGCAGTCCGCCGCCGGCTACGAAGAGGGTAAGGCGCTCCCCGTCAGCTGGTAGCCGGGGAGCTGGTCCCGGCCGGGTCGCGGCATCCGTCGCGTGATCGTTCGCGCGGTCGAAACCGCCATCCGCGGTCGCTTCGGCCGTGACGCGATTCTTCGCGCGGTCGAAACCGCCATCCGCGGTTGATGCGTTCGGGCGCGTGTGGCGGTTTCGACCGCGCGAGCATCGGCGGCTCGTGGTCTTGGTTGTCGGGTGCTTCGGATGCCGCTGTCAGGGCCGCGGCTTGGAACTGGGAAGCCCGTCGGCGGTCAGGACGTCGTACACCCGGCGTGGATGGTCGAAGTCCGTCGCCTCGAGGCGGGAGAACCCGCGCACCTCGCGCCGGATCTCGTTCTCGCGGTTCTTCTCGTCGACGACGATCTCGCCGGGGTCGCGATCCGGGGCGAAATCGGGGCTGAGGTACTTGCCGCGGCCGTCGATCTCGAGCCAGTGGTCGTGCTCGGGGAAGTAGCGGTCGCCGAACACGACTCGGCCGCTGCGAAGCTCACGACGCTCCTGCGGGTGAGACGCAGGGAAGCCGAGCTGATGGATCACGACGCGCCCCTGCGTCTCTCGGACGTTTGCGGCAAGCGTCTCGGCGCTTTCGATCACGCGCCGGGCGCGGACGTCTCCGCGGCGGGGTGGGCTCGCCTCGATGAGGGCGATGATCTCCTCACGCGTCGTCAGCGCTCCGCCCTCTCGTCCGACCCACAGTGCCTGATCGACGGCGCTCGCAGCCCG
>NZ_JBFUFC010000322.1:0-2593 GCF_056403635.1 Microbacterium sp. P2_F9
GGACGACATCATGCGGACCACGGCGCCTCCGGCGCGGGAGTGATCGACGAGCGCGAGGACGGGGATCGGTCGTTCCGGCAGCCCCGCGATCGCCGGTGCGATCGCCCGGGCGAGTTCGGCCGAAGACCGGCGTCCGTCGCTCACGAGGCAGACGACATCGCACAGCGCGGCGCACGCGGCGAGGTCGCCACGGGGATGCCGCACCCCGAAGTCCGTGATCGACACCTCGAAGAAGCGCGTGATGGGGGCGGCTTCGGCGAGCCACGCACCCACCGTCCCGTCCGGGAGAGCAGGGCGCAGGCCGAACCAGCCATCGCCGGCGGGGAGGCCGCTGACGGCGTCCGCCGTCGTCCGGGCACCGGCACGGGTGTCGTTCGGCGTGGTTGCGGTGATGCCGAGACGTGCTCCCAGGTCGTGCTCGCCGCCCGCGACGTCGATCGCGAGCGCCGGCTCCGGGCGGCGGGCGGCGGCGATCCGCAGCACGTGGTCGGCGAGCGTCGTCGCGCCGGCCCCCGGTTCGAGCGACACGAATCCGATCCGCCGCGCGGTGGAGCGGATGCCGCGGATCGCGGCATCCCACTCCGTCAGGCGATGGTGCCCCGCGCGTGCGCTGCCGAACACGGCGGCAGGCGCGTCCCGCAGATCGAGGGTCGTCACGATCCGCCGCCGAACATGCCGAGCAGTTCGGTGTACACGCCGAGCGCGCCGAGGAGCAGTGGAAGGAGCGCGATCACCGCGAGCGTCTCGACGAGGTTGCCGAGTCCGCGCAGCCGCGCGCGCGTGTGGGCGGCGGGCCGCGCGAGCACCGCGGCCGCGACGAGCACCGCTGCCAGCGTCGCGACGCCCACGCCGATCCACGCGAGCGCACTCGTGAGCTGCGTCACCACGGCGACCGCGGCGATCGCGGCGGCGACCGCCCACAGCGACCACACCTGCACGCGGAGAGGGAAGGCGCGCGAGCGCAGGGCGGCGACGAGCGCGAAGGCGAACGCGAGCAGCCCGCTCCACAGCTCGGACGCGAGGACGAGTGCGACTCCCGACACGGCGAGGACGGCCGACACGGTGGCGACGCTCCACGTGAGTGCCGAGTAGGCATCGTCGACCGACGAGAACGCCCGCGGCCGGTCGACGCGCTCACCGGCGGCCACGCCCCGGTCCAGGCGTGTGAGGCCTGCCGCGGAGAGCGCGATCCAGGGCAGGGGGCCCGTGGCGAAGGCGGCCACGGTTCCCGCGACGGCGGCGGATGCGGCAGCGCCGACCCCCGCGAGGAGGAGTACCAGAAGGATCGATGCGAGCACAGCCCCGACCGCGCCGCCCGCGGCTGCGCCAGGGCGGCGGAGCGCGACGCCGAGCCCGAGGAGGACGACCGTGGCGCCTGCGGCGATCGCGACCGCGGCGCCGATGAGCGCGGCGTCGGCGGGGAAGCCTGCCGAGCCTGCCGCCGTGGACGCCGCGAAGCCGAGCGGGACGACGAGCCCCGCCGCGGCGGCGCTGGCGCACACCGACACACGCGCCAGTCCCATCAGACCGAGACTCATCGCGATCGCGACGAGCCCGGCGAGTGCGATGAGGAGCACCCACGCGGCGGTGACGGCGCCGCCGTACGGGGCGATGAGCCCTGCCACCGCGGCAGCCAGCGCGATGCCGGTGCCGCCCGCCACGGCGCGGGACCGGTCGTCCCAGCGGTCAGGGCGCGCCTGATGCGCGTCGGCGGCGGCATCCGTCACATCGATCACGACGGGAGGGGGCGGAGCGGCGTCCAGGCGCACGAGGCGCACCAGGGCGCCGTCGGGCAGGTCGAGCTGCTGGGGCGATCGCCCGATGTCGAGCTGCTCGCCATCGGTCGCGACGAGCGTCAACGGGCGGGCGACCGTGCCGCGCGTCTCGCCCAGGAGGTCGAGCAGGCGAGGGAGAACGGCGCCGAGCGGCTCGTCGCTCGAGACGACGACCTCGGCGCGACGGGTGCTGCCTGCGACGGTCAGCCGGGTGTACGGGCTCACGATGCTTCCCAGGGGGTCTTCTCGAACGGTGGGGCCGATACGGCGGAGGGGGTGCTGGAGGGCGACGGCGCCGTCGCCTGCTGCCCCGCGAGCAGCTGTACGACGAATGCGATCCCCACGCACGTCGCGCACGCGACGGCGGCGAGGATGAGCGAGCCCACCAGCCGGCGGGAGTGGTCGTTGACGGTGCGGCGCTCGTCGATCCGTCCGTAGAGGAGGGCCGAGCCGAGCCGCATGCGCTGGATCCTGGCCTGTTCGATGAGCACGGTGTCGCGCTGGTCGGGCATCATGTCCTCCCTTCGTCTGGCATGGCGTCGCGGCCCGCCTGGAGGCGCGCAGCGACGTGCGGTGCGACGGACAGCAGCGCTCCGACGCGCGCGGCGTCGAGCGTGCCGAGCACGTCGGCCAGACGTCGCCACCCCCCGCCATCGGGCGAGCCGAGGTGCAGCAGCACGCCGGGCAGCCGCGGACTCCCCACGACGGCCGCGCCGAACTCCCCGGCCCAGCGGCGGGGGTCGATGCCCGCCGCGCGCACGCCCGGCGGACCGATCAGCAGCGCGAGCGGCTCCGGCTGCATCGCGGCCGTCGACCGG
>NZ_JBFUFC010000323.1:0-2552 GCF_056403635.1 Microbacterium sp. P2_F9
ATCTCGCGGCGTCGTTCCTCATCAACCTGCTCACGCTCACCGCCGAGATCGGCGGCATCGCGCTCGCCCTGCAGCTCGCCGCGGGAGTGGGCCCGATGCTGTGGATTCCGGTCGCGCTGTTCGGGGTGTGGATCGTCATCTGGCGGACGAAGTTCAGCACGATGGAGAACGTCGCTGGGCTGCTCGGGCTGACCCTGATCGTGTTCGTCGTCGCCCTCTTCCTGCTCAAGCCGGATTGGGGGCAGCTCGCGAGCGGCGCCACGCAGCCGTGGGTCGCGGCATCCGACAGCCCGCTCTCGTACTGGTACTTCGCGGTCGCGCTGTTCGGCGCGGCGATGACGCCCTACGAGGTGTTCTTCTTCTCCTCGGGCGCCGTGGAGGAGAAGTGGACGCGCAAGGACCTCGGCACCGAGCGGGCCAACGTGTTCGTCGGCTTCCCCCTCGGCGGCATCCTGTCACTCGCCATCGCCGGGTGCGCCGCCGTCGTCCTGCTGCCGCAGGCGATCGAGGTGACGAGCCTGTCGCAGGTCGTGCTGCCGGTGGCGCAAGCCGGCGGCCAGCTCGCCCTCGCGTTCGTGATCGTCGGCATCCTCGCCGCGACCTTCGGCGCCGCGCTGGAGACCACACTTTCCAGCGGCTACACGCTCGCGCAGTTCTTCGGGTGGAGCTGGGGCAAGTTCCGCAAGCCGGCGCAGGCCGCGCGCTTCCACGTGGCGATGATCGTGTGCCTGCTGATCGGCGGGGGAGTGCTCGCGACCGGCGTCGATCCGATCACGGTCACCGAGCTCTCGGTCGTCTTCTCCGCGGTCGCGCTGCCGCTCACGTACTTCCCGATCCTCGTGGTCGCCAACGATCCGCAGTACATGGGCGACGACGTCAACGGGCGCATCCGAAACGGGCTCGGCATCGGGTTCCTCGTCATCATCCTGATCGCCGCGTTCGCGGCCATCCCCCTGCTGATCGCCTCCGGAATGGGGTCGTCATGACGCGCGCGACGAAGCCGCAGCATCCGCTCGAGTGGTACCGCGACCCGGACGGGCGCGGCGTGGACGCCCAGCTGCATCTGCTGGACCGGCAGATGATCGACCGGGACGGGGTGCCGGTGAGCACCGTCGACGATGTCGAGCTGGCGGGTGTCGAGCTCGGCGAGCCCGTCGACCACACCGGTCCGCCGACGGTCGCGGCCCTGCTCGTCGGGGCCGCCGTGCTGCCGCGCATCTTCGGCGGGCACATGCCGCGGTCGCGCTGGGACCGCATCCCATGGCAGGACGTCACGCGACTGCACACGACAGTGGAGCTGAACGTCCGCGCCGATGACCTGGATGCCACGTGGCTCGAGCGCTGGTTCCGCGAGGTGGTCATCGCCCGCATCCCGGGAGGCCGTCATGCTCCTGAGTGACCTGCTGGATCGGCCCGTGCACGCGCCCGGGGGCGCAGAGCTCGGCCGTGTGGTCGATGTGCGCTTCCGTCGCGGCGCGCGCCAGGGTCGCCGGGAGGGCGACCTCGAGCTGATCGCCCTCATCGTCAGCCCGCACAGCCGGCTCTCCTACTACGGCTACGAACGGGGCACGGTGAACGGCCCGGCCGTGATCGCCGCGATCGTGCGCTGGCTGCACCGCGACTCGCACATCGTGCCGTGGGAGTGCGTCGCCCAGGTCGACGACGACGGTGTGGTCCTCGGCGTCACGCCCGCCGCGGATTCCGCTCGATCCGAAACGGCCGATCGACGGCTGAGCGTCGACTTCGATCTCAGAGCAGCGCCTTGGCGGCGTCGATGAACCGGAGGCAGTCGTCCAGGCCGTCGGTCGGGGTGATCACCCGCAGCACGACCTCGTCGACCGCCGCACGGTAGCTCGCCAGACGCTCGTCGACCGGGTGCGCGCTCGCGTCGAGGACGGTCTCCGCGGCGACCGCTCCCTGCCGCGCGAAGTTCGCTCCGTAGGAGGGGATCGCCGCATACCGCCGCATCTCCGCGTCCATTCGGTCGCGCGCTGACGGGTCGAGCGCCGTGCGCACATAGAGAGCGATATGCGCAGCGGATGCCGCGGCCCGAGCCTGGGCGGCCTGCTCCGCTGCGACATCCGGCCTGAGCCAGCTGAGCAGCACGCCGTCGGACCGCTCGATCGCGAGCCGCCGCATCTTCGGCCCCACCGCGCCGACGACGATCCGCGCGGTGAGCCYGTCGCGAAGCTCGGTCGCGGCGTCGCCGACGAGCTGGAGCGCGCCGACGGTGGCCCCGCCCGCGCCGATGCCGAGCATGAGGCGCTCCTGCGGCAGCCCCAGTTCGGCGACGGTCGCGGCGATCTGGTCGGCGGATCGACGATCGACCGGGATCACTCCGGCCGCGAGGGTCAGGCGCGTCGTGGACCGGGCGGCGGCCGCGAGCACCGCGAGCGAGTCGGCGCCCGGGATGTCGTTCACCCAGATGGCGTGGAAGCCGGCCTCCTCGATGGCGGGGGCCAGCTGCCCGACCAGCTCGGGGCCGATCGCCGCGCCCACCCCGATCGACACCACAGCGCGTTCACTCATCGTCCCAGCATGCACCCCACAAC
>NZ_JBFUFC010000324.1:0-2506 GCF_056403635.1 Microbacterium sp. P2_F9
GTCGTCGACCTCGTCGAGGAGCTCGGCGCCGACGGCTACCTCTACGGTCACACCGACATCGCCGGCAAGCGCACCGACATCGTCGCGCGCGTCGACGGACGTCGTCACCCGAACGCCGGTGACACGGTCACCCTCGCCGCGACCGCGGGCCACGTGCACGCGTTCGATGTCGAGAGCGGCGAGCGCCTCAACGACGCTCCCGTCATCTCGGGCAGCTAGCATCACGACCGCGGCGCGGAGGGTCATCGACCCCCCGCGCCGCGGTTTTTCTTTTCCGGTCGTCCCAGGGGAAGCCATGCCCGCAGCACTCAGCATCACCGCCAGTTCCGTCGACCCCGGGCTGCTGACGCTCCCCTGGTCGACGACGCTCGCCGAGTGGCCGAGCAGCACGATCGTCTTCCTCCCGAAGGGCATCTCCCGCCACCTGGTCCGCTTCGCGAACCTCTCCGGCCGGGTGGTGGCCATCAAGGAGACCACGGAGGAGATGGCTCGGCGCGAGTACGACATGCTCGGCAACCTGGCGAGACTGGATGCGCCGTGCGTCGAGCGTGTGGCCGTCATCGCCGGGCGGGCGACGCCGGAGGGCGAGTCGCTCCCCGCGGCGCTCGTCACCGCCCATTTGAAGTTCTCCCTCCCCTACCGCGCCTTGTTCACCCAGGTGCTGCGTCCGGACACCGCGACGCGCCTCGTCGACGCCCTCGCCGCCCTGCTCGTCCGGCTGCACAATGTCGGCTTCTTCTGGGGCGACGTCTCGCTCTCAAACACGCTCTTCCGCCGTGATGCGGGAGCCTTCGCCGCGTACCTCGTGGATGCCGAGACCGGCGAGCTCCACGAGAGCGGCCTCACCCCCGGACAGCGCGCCCACGATCTCGAGATCGCGCGCACCAACATCGCCGGCGAGATCATGGACCTCGAGGCGGGCGGTCGGCTCGAAGGCGGCGTAGACGCCCTCGCGATCGCGGACGGCATCATGTCGTCGTACGCGTCGCTGTGGGCCGCACTCACCGATCGGGAGTCCTTCTCGTCCGACGAGTCCTGGCGCATCACCGAACGCGTGCGGCGACTCAATGAGCTCGGCTTCGACATCGGCGAGATGTCCATCGAGGCCACTCCCGACGGCACGCGCGTATCGATCCAGCCGAAGGTGGTCGATGCCGGGCACCACCAGCGACGGCTCCTCCGGCTCACCGGGCTCGACGTCGAGGAGAATCAGGCGCGGCGCCTGCTCAACGACCTCGATGAGTACCGCGCCCGTACCGCGCGGCATCCCGATGACGAGGAGATGTCGGCACACGAGTGGGTCACCCGCGTGTTCGAGCCGGTCGTGAAGGCGATCCCGTTCGATCTGCGCGCGAAGCTCGAGCCCGCCGAGGTCTTCCACCAGGTGCTGGAGCACCGGTGGTACGTGTCACAGGCCAGCGGACGGTCCGCCCCGCTCGCGGAGATCCTGACGAGCTACATCGACGGCGTGCTGCGTCACCGGCGCGACGAGGCGACCGTGATGGGCCCCGTGACCGAGACGATGTCGATCCCGATCCTGACCGCCGACGGCGCAGCCATCGACGACGAGGACTACACCGCCGTGGACTGGCGCGACCTGGTCTGACCGATTCGGGATCTCGATACGCTCGCAAGCTCGCTACTCGATCTTGATCCGAGCCGCGTCAACGCGGGCTTCGCTCGCATTGACCCGGCTCGCATCAATACCCGACGGTGAATCGCTCCCGCGGATGCTGGGGCTGCTCGATCTCGTCGAGCACGGCGATCGCGAAGTCGTCGCCGCCGATGAACGACTCGCCGTCGTCATCCGTCACGATCACATCTCCACCGTCGCGGTATGCCCCCGTGCGCTCCCCCGGGTTCCATCCGCCGAAGCCGCCGGCCGGGTGGATGTAGAACCAGTCCAGCGAAGCAGGGGTCTCGCGCAGGTCATGGAGGATGTCGATGGCTTCGAGAGCCTCCGGCTTGTACTCCTCGGTGAACGAGGGCAGGTCGACGACCCGAGGCCCATCGGGCTCGGAGAGGCTGCCGCCCGCCCCGCCGATGACCCCGATGCGGACGCCGGCGGGCAGGGCTGCGACGAGTTCCGCCACGCCCGGACGCAGCTGGCCCTCCATGTCGCCCCGAGCGGGAACCGCGAGGACGATCACCTCGACGCCCTGCAGCTCGGCGACCAGGTTCGGGGCATCCAGGAGGGTGCCCTCGATGTAGGTCGCACCGTCGATCCGCTCGGCGGGCACCGACCGTGCGACCGAGACGACCGTGTGGCCGCGGCGCACCGCCTCCGCGACGATGTGGCGTCCGGCGTAGCCGGTTCCGCCGATGACGGCGATGCGGGTCATGCTGCGCCTCCCGCGGCGCGGAGGGTGGACACCTGGTACAGGGCGACGGATGCCGCGATCCCCGCGTTGAGGGACTCCGTGGCCCCGTCGATCGGGATGGAGACGATCTGATCGCAGGTCTCGCTGACCAGGCGCGACAGGCCCTTGCCTTCCGAGCCCACCAC
>NZ_JBFUFC010000325.1:0-2482 GCF_056403635.1 Microbacterium sp. P2_F9
CATTCCGACTGAGACACACCGCGATGCGTGGTGTCTCGGCGCGGATGTGGTTTCTCGGCGGCGATGTGGTTTCTCGGCCGAGCGCCCGAATCAGGTGTGCTGCGGGAAGCCCAGGTTCAGGCCTCCGTGCGACGGGTCGAGCCAGCGTGACGTGATCGCCTTCTCGGCGGTGAAGAAGTCGAAGCCGTGCGGCCCGTACGCCTTCGCGTCCCCGAACAGCGAGGCCTTCCAGCCGCCGAACGAGTGGTACGCCACCGGCACCGGGATCGGCACGTTGATGCCGATCATGCCGACCTGCGCCTCGCGCTGGAAGCGCCGCGCGGCGCCGCCGTCGTTCGTGAAGATCGCGGTCCCGTTGCCGTAGAGGCTCGCGTTGATGATGCCGAGGCCGTCCTCGTACCCGTCGACGCGCACCACCGACAGCACCGGGCCGAAGATTTCGTCGCGGTACACCGCCGACGACGTAGACACCTTGTCGATGAGGGTCGGGCCGAGCCAGAAGCCGTCCGGGTCGCCGTCCGGCTCGACGCCGCGGCCGTCCACGACGACCGTCGCGCCGTCCGCCGTGGCGACGTCGATGTACGACGCCACCTTGTCGCGGTGCACCTTCGTGATGAGCGGGCCCATGTCGCAGCCGCGGGTGCCGTCGCCGGTGCGCAGGGTTCCCATGCGCTGGGAGATCTTCTCGATGAGCTGATCCGCGACGGCGTCCACCGCGAGCACGACCGAGATGGCCATGCAGCGCTCGCCGGCTGAGCCGAAGCCCGCGTTGACCGCGGCGTCCGCGGCGAGGTCGAGATCGGCATCCGGAAGCACGAGCATGTGGTTCTTCGCCCCGCCGAGGGCCTGCACGCGCTTGCCGTGGCCGGTCGCGGTCTCGTAGACGTAGCGCGCGATCGGGGTCGAGCCGACGAAGGAGATCGCCCGCACGTCGGGGTGCTCCARCAGGGCGTCGACGGCCTCCTTGTCGCCGTGCACCACGTTGAGGACCCCATCGGGCAGGCCCGCCTCGGTGAGCAGCGCGGCCATCCAGTTCGCGGCGGAAGGATCCTTCTCCGAGGGCTTGAGGATCACGGCGTTGCCGGCGGCCAGCGCGATCGAGAAGAACCAGAGCGGCACCATCGCGGGGAAGTTGAACGGGCTGATGATCCCGACGACGCCGAGCGGCTGACGCAGTGTGTAGACGTCGATGCCCGTCGAGACGTTCTCGGAGTAGGCGCCCTTCGTCAGGTGGCCCAGGCCGCACGCGAACTCGACGACCTCCATACCGCGCGCGATCTCGCCGAGCGCGTCCGAGAGCACCTTGCCGTGCTCGGAGGTGAGGATCTCGGCGAGCTCCTGCTTGCGCGCGTTCAGCAGCTCGCGGAAGGCGAACAGCACCCCCTGGCGCTTCGCGATCGACGCGTCGCGCCACTGCGCCCACGCCGCGGAGGCCGACGCGACTGCGTCGTCGACATCGGCGGTGGAGGCGAGCCGCACCTCCCGCTGCACCGTGCCCCAGGCGGGGTTGTAGACCGGGGACGTACGGGTGGATGCCCCCGCCCACGTTCCGCCGTCGACCCAGTGGTCGAGGATCGTGGTGGCAGACTCCTTCGTCTGCTCGAGTGTGGTGGTGTCAGTCATGGTCTTCCTTCGTCTGGCCTCGTGGGCACGTGTGAATCCAGGGTAAGTCGCGGTTTCGGTGAGGGATAGGGCACACCGGGACGCGGGCGTGGGCGCGGCTACGCCTCGACGACGGTCAGCGCTTCGTCGTAGATCGCGAGCGCCCGAGCGACCTCGTCGTCTGTCACCACGCACGGCGGCACCACATGGATCCGGTTGTCCGCGGTGAAGGGCAGCAGCCCGCGCGCAGTCAGCTCCTTCTTGAGCCGGCCGATCACGTCCGCGCCGACGGGTTCGCGCGTGGCGGGGTCGGCGACGAGCTCGAGCGCCCAGAAGACGCCCTCGCCGCGCACTTCGCCGATGAGGGCGTGCCGCTCGGCGAGGTCGGCGAGCCCAGGGCCGATCACGTCTGCGCCCACGCGGCGGGCGTTCTCGACGATGCCCTCGGCGTCCATCGCGTCGATCGAGGCGATGATGGATGCCGCGGCCAGGGGATGCCCGCTGTAGGTGAGTCCGCCGGGGAAGACCCGGTCGTCGAAGGTCGCCGAGATCGCATCCGAGATGATCACGCCGCCGACCGGCACGTACCCGGAGTTGACGCCCTTGGCGAAGGTGATGAGGTCGGGCACCACGTCGTAGCCCTCGAACGCGAACCAGCGGCCGGTGCGCGCGAAGCCGCACATCACCTCGTCGAGGATGAGGATGATCCCGTACCGGTCGCACAGCGCGCGGACGCCGGCGAGGTAACCCGGCGGCGGAACCAGGATCCCGGCCGTACCCGGCACGGTCTCCAGCAGGATCGCCGCGATGGTCGCAGCGCCCTCGGACTGGATCACGCGCTCCAGGTGGTGCAGCGCCCGGGCCGACTCCTCCTCGGGCG
>NZ_JBFUFC010000326.1:0-2463 GCF_056403635.1 Microbacterium sp. P2_F9
GCGCACGCTCGGTCAGCGCCCCTACGACGTGCAGATCATGGGCGGTGCCGCGCTGCACCTGGGCAACATCGCCGAGATGAAGACCGGTGAGGGCAAGACCCTCACCGCGGTGTTCCCGGTTTACCTCAATGCGATCGCCGGCAAGGGCGTGCACGTCATCACCGTCAACGACTACCTCGCGAGCTACCAGTCCGAGCTGATGGGCCGCATCTACCGGGCCCTGGGGATGACGAACGGAACGATCATCGCGGGACAGACCCCGCAGGTGCGCCGCGAGCAGTACGACGCCGACATCACTTACGGCACCAACAACGAGTTCGGCTTCGACTACCTGCGCGACAACATGGCGTGGCGCAAGGAGGATCTCGTCCAGCGCGGTCACTTCTTCGCGATCGTCGATGAGGTCGACTCGATCCTGATCGACGAGGCACGCACGCCGCTGATCATCTCGGGTCCGTCCTCGGGGGAGGCGAACCGCTGGTTCGTCGAGTTCGCCAAGATCGCCAAGACGCTCGAGGTCGGCGTCGACTACGAGGTCGACGAGAAGAAGCGCACCATCGGCGTGCTCGAGCCCGGTATCGAGAAGGTCGAGGACTACCTCGGCATCGACAACCTGTACGAGTCGGCCAACACGCCGCTGATCTCCTTCCTCAACAACTCGATCAAGGCCCTCGCCCTCTTCAAGCGCGACACCGACTACGTCGTGATGAACGACGAGGTCATGATCGTCGACGAGCACACCGGCCGCATCCTGGTCGGCCGCCGCTACAACGAGGGCATCCACCAGGCCATCGAGGCGAAAGAGGCGGTGCCGGTCAAGGCCGAGAACCAGACCCTCGCCACCGTCACGCTGCAGAACTACTTCCGCCTGTACGACAAGCTCGCCGGCATGACCGGAACGGCCGAGACCGAGGCCGCGGAGTTCATGTCGACCTACGAGCTCGGTGTCGTGCCCATCCCGACCAACCGGCCGATGGTCCGCAAGGACCAGGCCGACCTCGTCTACAAGAACGAGCCGGCCAAGTTCGCCCAGGTCGTCGAAGACATCGCGCGCCGCCACGAGACCGGTCAGCCCGTCCTCGTCGGCACGGTGAGCGTCGAGAAGAGCGAATACCTCTCGCGGCTCCTCGCCAAGAAGGGCATCAAGCACGAGGTGCTCAACGCGAAGAACCACGCGCGCGAGGCCGAGATCGTCGCCCGCGCCGGCCGCTACGGCGCGGTCACCGTCGCGACCAACATGGCCGGCCGCGGCACCGACATCATGCTCGGTGGCAACGCCGAGTTCCTCGCCGTCCAGGACCTCAAGGCCAAGGGCCTCGACCCGGTCGAGACCCCCGAGGCGTACGAGTCCGAGTGGGACTCGGTGTACGAGGCCACCAAGGCGAGTGTGGCTGAAGAGGCGTCGAAGGTCGTCGAGACCGGCGGCCTGTACGTGCTCGGCACCGAGCGCCACGAGTCGCGGCGCATCGACAACCAGCTGCGCGGACGCTCGGGCCGTCAGGGCGACCCCGGAGAGAGCCGCTTCTACCTGTCGCTGACCGACGACCTCATGCGCCTGTTCCAGTCCGGCGCCGCCGAGGCGATCCTCGCGCGCACGAACTTCCCGGATGACGTCGCCATCGAGTCCGGCATGGTGTCACGCGCGATCAAGAGCGCCCAGTCGCAGGTCGAGGCGCGCAACGCGGAGATCCGCAAGAACGTGCTCAAGTACGACGATGTCCTCAACCGCCAGCGCGAGGCCATCTACTCGGACCGCCGCCACATGCTCCAGGGCGATGACATCGCGGACCGCGTCGGACACTTCATCGAGGATGCGATCAAGGCTGTCATCGACGACCACACCTCCACCGGCCACACCGAGAGCTGGGACTTCGACGCCCTCTGGACCGAGCTCAAGACGCTCTACCCGGTGTCGGTGACGATCGACGAGGTCGTCGCCGAGGCGGGGACGAAGGGTCGGATCACGCCGGAGGGCCTCAAGCGCGAGCTGCTCTCGGACGCCATGATCGCCTACCGCAAGCGCGAGGAGACCCTCGGCGAGACGGCCGTGCGCGAGCTCGAGCGCCGCGTGGTGCTGCAGGTCCTGGACCGCCGCTGGCGCGATCACCTCTACGAGATGGACTACCTGAAGGACGGCATCGGCCTGCGCGCCATGGCCCAGCGCGACCCGCTCATCGAGTACCAGCGCGAGGGCTACCAGATGTTCCAGTCGATGATGGGGCAGATCAAGGAGGAGTCGGTCGGCTACCTCTACAACCTCGAGGTCGAGGTGCGCCGCGCAGACGGCGACGCCACCGAGGTCGAGGCCAAGGGACTCGGCGCCACGCCGATCGAGGGCCAGCGCCTGGAGTACTCTGCCGCGAACGACGCCGGCGAGGTCGAGGTCCGCAACGACCGCGGCCAGGTGCAGCAGGCGGCCACCAGCCGCGTGCGCCAGGCCGCTGCCGCCGCGGCGGCCACCCC
>NZ_JBFUFC010000327.1:0-2413 GCF_056403635.1 Microbacterium sp. P2_F9
GTCGTGGTCACCTCGGCGCCGACGTCCACGACGCACTCGAGCTCCTCGGCGATCTCACGCTCGAGGGCCTCACGAGCTGTCTCGCCCGACTCGACCTTGCCACCCGGAAACTCCCAATACCCTGCGAGACTGCCGAGGTGGCCGCGCCGCGCACACAGCACCGTTTCGCCGCGCATGATCACGGCGCCGACAACTCTGATCTGCTTGCGCACTACGGCCGCCCTTTGGAGTCAAACTGGCCCCACCCTAGCCCCGAACAGGGCTCGCCGAGCGCCAGTTCAGAAGGGGAGGTTTGCTTGGCGGGCCCGCGCTCACGGCGCGGTGTTGGAATGAGCTCCTCGACGTGGACGATGACCCGCGAAATCCCGGACGCCATGTCTCGCTCACTGAGAACTGAACCATCGAGGACTGTCGAGGTCAGGTGTGGGCGAGCACGTCGAAGGCGATCCCGAACACGGTCGGCGCGGCCGCGAGTGCTGCAAACATGAGCGGGATTGCGCCGAGTGCCCAGAAGATCCTTACCCGCCTTGCGGCTTCTACTTCTCGCTTTAGACCCGAAAACTTAGGAAGGATCGACGGATCACTCGACCCTCGATGGCCCCACAACGATGCTGTCGACATCACTTCCCCATGAGCATCCGCCGACTGTGGAAGGAAGCTTGAGGACCGTCGCTGATGCCACGGGACGAGCTCCGAGTCGCGTACCACGACGACATCGACCGGACGCTCTTTCATCGTGATCGAGCGCGCACCTATGATCACGATGACGGGGGTCACATCGGTCGCACGCCGCATTCGTGCCGCCAGCATCCGCTCTACGCGATCGCCTCGTAACGGAATTTCGAAGGTGGTCTATCTTCTGACCGTTGACCAGGATCCGCTTTCTACCGACCCAGACTCGCGCGCCGTCGTGGCCGGCACGCGGGCCGTGAATCCACCATGGTCGGATGCTGTCGAGGCGGTCCGCATGGAGCCATCGACGGGCGGCTCGAGGTACCGCCGAGGTTTCCGCCGAGTAGTCGGCAATCGGGTTGATCCGACGGCGCCGTTCGTCACATTCGGATCCACCCGCGGCGGACCGTCAAATCTGTTAACGATGGGAGCACCAGCTTGCGAGTCGGATTCCCTCGAATGCCCACACTGCGCAAGGCCGTAGATAGTGACCGCTGACCATCGACATGGATCGAGTGGCGAAGCCCAGTAACATGAGGCGCGTGACGTCCCCCACAGATGCGGCGATTGTTGAACACACCGCAGACATCCAGCATTGGGTGGCGGAGTTCGTGCAATTCCTTCAAAAGGAAAGCGCGGATCGTTTTCGCGCGGCGCGCGATCCGAGACGTTCGCCGGCTCAACAGAAGCGCGACGCCGCGCGTGCAACGGGAGCGTCGCTTCTCGGCTACCTGATTTCTTCGACCGGTGAGTCAGTTCGTGAATTGCCTGATTCCGTCGGTCTCCTCCGCGTTTCGACCGCTGTTCGAGGGGCAGTTCAGGAGGCGGATCCGACAGACCCGGGCCAAGCGGCACTGTCGATCTATGCGATCCGGTTCGTTCACACGATTGACGACTGGCGCGTCTACGTCGCGTCAGTGACCGGCGACCACCACCCGCTTAGCGTCGACTTTCCAGACGATCCCGACGAGGTTTAGAACCCGAAGTCTCGAGGCTAGACACCTCGCGAATCTCGCTCACGATCGTCCCTGGGACGCCGCGCGTTCTCGGTCTGAGTCGTCGTTGGGGACCTTGGACCATCACCACCCTGCCTACTCACATTCGCCGATAAAACCCAAGTAGCAGACCGCCTGGTGGGTCACGGCGGGTCGGTAATCGTTGTTCGAGACCTGGCGAGTGCTCGTCTCCGGGTATCTGCTGAGGTGGCCGAAACTCCCCAGCGAGGCAACTTCCCATCCGGGTCCGTCTTCCGCCTTCATCTCATCGATCGACTTCAGGTAAGAACTGCACGTGCTACTCGCCAAGAAGGTGAGATCCAGGCCAGCGCAGGACCAGTTGTACTGGTTGACCATTGTGTTGATGCAGTCGGTCCAGTCCTGGCCTACCCAACACGGGTTCAGCCCGTCATCCCTGACGTCGTACGCGCCCGTCGAGTACTCCTCGCTGTGGAAGGTCTCGGCTTGCTCCGGCACATCGATCGTCGTCCAGTGCCTAGCGGATCCGAAGGCGACAGCGATCAGTACGGCTGTCGCGATGATGACACTGACCCAAATTGCTTTCGAGTGGTTCGACTTCGCCGGTACACCGATGGGCCGGGCGGTGCCAGTGGCGGGTGCCGGGTGGGCAGGCGGAAGCGACACATTTGCTCGAGCAGGCGGTTCGCCAGCCCAATAGCTAGGCGGGGGCGGTGGTGGCGGAGGCAGCGGAGGGGTGGCTTCGGGAGGCGCCATACCCTCGACAG
>NZ_JBFUFC010000328.1:0-2408 GCF_056403635.1 Microbacterium sp. P2_F9
TGGTCGATCGCGCTGGATCAGGATGGCGCCGAACCGCGGGAGCGGATGACCGAGCGCAAACGCTCGTTCACGCTGGGCGCCCCGACCGACGGGGGCGTGCCGTGCCGGGGGAATCTGATGCCCGAGGTGGCCGCGCAGCTGCAGATGATCTTCGACGCGCACAGCAACCCGGTCTACCACGGCGTCCGGTTTGCAGAAGAGTCCCCCACCGACGGGGAGCCCGATGACGCGGTGGTCCCGCGTGACTTCCGCACCCGGGCGCAGCAGCAGCACGACGCGCTCGCGAGCGCCCTGTCGGTCGCGGCCTCCAGTGGGCTGCTGCCCACGATCGGCGGCGCCGCCCCCACCCTGATCGTGTCCGTCCGCGAAGAAGACGCCGAGCGCGGCACGGGATACGCGCACGCGCAGGGCTGCGACCTGCCGCTCGGGATGAGGGCGGCGCTGCATGTCGGCTGCGCCGGCACCATCCAGCGGATCACGTCCCGGGACGACGGCCGCATCGTCCGGATCGGCATTGAGGAGCGCGTCTTCAACCGGCACCAACGCCGCGCGATCACGTTGCGGGACGGCGGCTGCATCATCCCCGGCTGCGGCATCCCCGCCGGGTGGTGTGAAATCCATCACGTTCTCGAGCACGTCAACGGCGGACCCACCCACACCGACAACGGTGTGCTGCTCTGCTGGTTTCATCACCGCTTCATCGACTGGCACGGATGGAAGATCCGAATGAACCACGGCGTCCCCGAAGTACGCGCACCCGGCTGGTGCGACGCCACCCTCCGATGGCGGCCCGTCACCAGCTCGAAAACCCGACTCCAGGACGCCGTCCTCCGGCACTGATGCCGGGCCCGGTGAGTCTCGCTGGCGCGTTTCGTCTCGCTTCGCGCGCTCAACGACCCGGAGCGCGTCAGAACCCCAGGCGCCCCAGCTGCTTCGGATCGCGCTGCCACTCCTTGGCGACTCGGACGTGCAGCGATAGGTAGACGCGTGAGCCGATCAGCGGCTCGATGCCGGCCCGAGCCCGCGCGCCGACCGACGCCAGCCGCGACCCCTTGTGCCCGATGATGATCGCCTTCTGGCTGTCGCGCTCGACGACGAGGTCGGCCCAGATGTCGGTGAGATCCGAGTTCTCGCGCTTCGCGATGTCCTGCACGACCACCGCGATCGAGTGCGGCAGCTCGTCGCGCACCCCTTCGAGAGCCGCCTCCCGGATGATCTCGGCGATGCGGTCCTCGTTCGACTCGTCGGTGACCACGCCGTCCGGGTAGAGCTGCGGCCCGACCGGCATCAGCCCGAGCAGCTCGTCGGTCAGCACATCGAGCTGGTCGTCAGCCAGCGCCGAGAGCGGGATGACGGCGTCCCAGTCCTCGCGCAGGGCGTCGACCTCGAGGAGCCGTTCGGTGATCTGCTCGCGGGTCGCGGCATCCGTCTTCGTCACGATCGCCACCTTCTTGGCGCGGCCGTAGCCGCTGAGCGACTCGGCGATGCGACGGTCGCCAGGACCCACCTTCTCGTTCGCGGGCACGAGGAAGCCGATCACGTCGACGTCGCCGAGCACCTGCTCGACGAGGTAGTTGAGCCGCTCGCCGAGCAGCGTGCGGGGCTTGTGCAGCCCCGGCGTGTCCACGATCACGAGCTGGCCGGCCGGGCGGTTCAGGATGCCCCGGATGGCGCGACGCGTCGTCTGCGGCTTGTCGCTCGTGATGGCGACCTTCTCGCCCACCAGCGCGTTCGTGAGCGTCGACTTGCCCACGTTCGGTCGTCCGACGAACGTCACGAAGCCGGATCGTCCCTCCCCAGAGCCGGACTCCGCGCTCTGGTCGGAGGATGCTGCATCAGCCATCCCGATCTCCCTTCTTCCCGCGTGAAACGCGGATCTCGCCGGTCTTCGGCTTGCGAATCTCGCCGGTCTTCGATTTGCCGTTCTTGGTGCCGGTCGCACGGGGTGCCGAGCCGAACGCATCTTCGGCTGCTTCGAGTGCCTCGCCGCGCTCCACGAACACCGTGGCGAGTCCCCGGCCGCGACCGCGTGAGGCTCCCCCGGTCAGCACGAGGCCGTCGTACTGCGCGGTCGCACCGGGCAGCGGCACCCGCCCGAGCGCCTTGCCGAGGAGGCCGCCGATCGAGTCGACGTCCTCGTCTTCGAGTTCGAGGCCGAACAGGTCGCCGACTTCGTCGAGGCCGAGTCGCGCGCTGACGCGGTAGCGGCCGGGCTCGAGCTCGACGACCTCCTCGGCGCGCGGATCGTATTCGTCGGCGATCTCGCCGACCAGCTCCTCGATGAGGTCCTCCAGGGTGACCAGGCCCGACACGCCGCCGTACTCGTCCACGACGAGGCACACGTGCACGGCATCGCGCTTCATCTGCTGGAGGAGGCGCTCGGCCTTCATCGACTCCGGGACGAACAC
>NZ_JBFUFC010000329.1:0-2383 GCF_056403635.1 Microbacterium sp. P2_F9
GCACCGTGCCGCGATCGCGCAGCCGCGCGCCCAGCCGCGCCATCTCGGCGTCGCCGGCGCGCGCCGGTGGGCGCACGGCCACCACTGGCAGCACCTCGGCGAGGGTCGCGGTCACGGCGAGCCACCGACTGCCGGCATCGGGGACCAGCACGAGTCGGGCGAGATCGACACCGATCGCCTCGGCCGCTTCGGCGCCGAGCTCCGGCATCCCGATCACACCGCACCAGGATCCGTCCTGCGAAGGCCGGGCGAGCAGCGCGAGCAGCAGCGACATGGACCGCCCCAGCGTGTAGGCGGCGCCAGGCCTCAGCCCGCCACCGGGCAGCAGCGCTGCGAGCGCGGGATGCACGGGCAGCACCGGGGCGTCCAGCCGGAGCCCCTGCACCCGCTCGAGTTGCGCGCGCAGCTGCAGCACCTCGTCGCCCTGCTCCTGGCGCGCCTCGTTCCGCACGATCGCCCTCACCTCTACAGAATAGAACAGATGTTCTATTGCTTCAATGACTCGATCGAACTTATCTCCGGCCTCCGACATTCCCGCGCGTCGGCGTCGGAGGCGAGAAACCTCGACTCAGCGCGTGAGCGAGGCCGTCGTCGCGATCCGGGCGAAGCCGCCCGCCTGCAGCACGAGCGCCGTCGTCGCCATGATCTCCGCGGCCGAGCGCGTCACGGTGCCGAGGCCCGCGACATCCGCCGTCAGATCGAAGGTGCGGGTCGCATCGAGCACGACAGTCGTGTCGTAGCCGAGGTTGCCCGCCATCCGCGCCGTGGTCTCGACGCACATGTTGGTCTGGATGCCGCAGATCACGAGTTCGCCGATCCCCTGCTCCTGCAGCCAGGCGTGCAGGTCGGGGTCACCGTAGAAGGCCGAGTTGACGTTCTTCGTGACGAACAGCGCCGGCCGGGCCGCGGCGACGGGGTCGACCAGCGCATTGCCCGCCGCAGCGGGATGCAGCGGCGAGCCCGCGGAGCCGGAGTCAWGCCGCACGACGACGATCGGCTCGCCGGATCGCTCCCAGGCGCCGATGAGCGCTGCGACGTTCGCCTCGCAGTCCGRGTTCGCCGTGTCGCCCCAGAAGTCCAGGTCGTCGAAGGCGCGCTGCATGTCGATCACGATGAGGGCTCGGGTCATGGGTCCATCCCATCACGCCGAGTCTTCCCGCGAACACGGTTGACCCGCTAACTTAAGGGCACCGTGGAACCGTCCACGCACATCCGCCGAAGGAGGCCGCCGTTGGACGGTGCCGCTCATCCGACCCTGCTCGAGTCGCTCTCGGCATGGGTGCTCATCGTGACGTTCGCGATCTCGCTGATCTACGAGCTGTGGAGGGCGACCGCTAAGGCCGGCACGACACGCTACGACTCCCTGCGGGAGTTCGCGAAGCTGTCGTGGCTCTACGTCGTCGCGGCGATCGTCATCGTCCTGCTGTTCGTCGGCGTGCCCTTCGCCGCGTGGGTCGGCCTGATCTTCTCGCTGGCCGTCATCGTCGTGTCGATCTTCTACTACAACCCCCAGATGATGCTCGAGCGCAAGCCCGGCATCATCGACTGGGTGGAGGACCTCGTCTACACGGGGCTGCTGTTCGTCGTCGCAGCCTTCCTGACGCTCGAGGTGTCAGGACTCACGCTCGCATAGACCCGGGGTCTACGCGGCGAGCTCGAGGTACGGCTCCCAGCGCGGGTCGGTGCGCTCGGTGCCCCGCACGGTCCACTGCGCACCATAGGGTGGCCGCGGGACGAGCCGCAGCTCCCAGCCCATCTCCTGGGGCGTGCGATCGCCCTTCAMGTTGTTGCACCGCAGGCAGCATGCGACGAGGTTCTCCCACGAGTCCGCCCCACCGCGCGACCGCGGCAGGACGTGGTCGATCGTCGACGCCATCTTCGCGCAGTACGCGCAGCGGTGCGCATCGCGACGCAGCACTCCACGACGGGTGACCGGGATGTGCCGGCTCCCTGGAACGCGCACGTAGCGTCTCAGCAGGATGACCGCAGGGCGTTCATACGCCCCGCGCGCTCCCCACACCGGATCGCCGTCGATGTGTTCGACGACCGTGGCCTTCTCATTCATCACCAGCACGAGGGCCCGCTTGAACGACACGACAGCGAGCGGCTCATAGCCCGCATTGAGCACCAGAGTGCGCATTCCTCATCCTCTCGAACGGCCGGGACGGCTTCCCGGTGATTCGACCGACGATGTTCAAAGGCTCAGGGGCATGAAAAAAGGCGCTGTCTCACAGACAGCGCCTTGGCGCCACGGCAGTGCCGTGGCATCCGCTCACACGATGCCGAAGGACGAGCAGGCCAAGCGCATCCATGGTTCGGATGCGTGGCATGGCGCCCATCGACGACCCTCCGCTTTCTCTCAGCGTCGGTTTCAGGCTAACGC
>NZ_JBFUFC010000330.1:0-2376 GCF_056403635.1 Microbacterium sp. P2_F9
GGGGCACGTCGCCGCTCAGCACGAGCACGTCGCCGTCGAAGCCGGCGAGCGCGGCGAGGGCGAGCTCGACGGCCCGCCCGGTGCCGGGGACGTCGTCCTGGTCGACCACGATCGCGGTCGGCGCCGAGTCCAGCACGGCCGCGGCGACCAGGTCCCGCTCGTGGCGCACCACCACGACGACGCGCGCGGGCGAGAGCGAGTAGGCGGTGTCGAGCACATGCCCGACCAACGGCCGCCCGCCGATGCCGTGCAGCACCTTCGGCAGGGCGGACTTCATCCGGGTGCCCTGACCCGCGGCCAGGACGATGACGGCGAGCTGCGGGTCTGCGGCGATCTCTGACATGCTCCGCCGCCAGGATTCGAACCTGGGCCTAACAGCTCCAAAGGCTGTCGTGCTGCCGTTACACCACGGCGGACCGCTGCGTCCGAACGAATCGGGCGCCGCGCATCAAGTCTGCCATGTGCGGGCCGGACGACCGTGGCGCCGGGGTTCGTCGTGCCCCCGCCGCCACGGGTGGATCAGCCCGTGACGGCTCCGGGTAGAGTCAGCGCTCGTGGGGACCAGTACCGGCAGGAAGAAGCCGACCATCCGCGATGTCGCGGCTGAGGCGGGAGTCTCGCACGGCACGGTGTCCCGCGTGCTCAACGGCGGCCACTGGGTCTCCCCCGCGGCCCGAGAGGCCGTCGAGGAGGCGATCCACCGCACCGGCTACACGACGAACCACGCCGCGCGGAGCCTCGCGACCGGGCGCGCCGGATCCCTCGCGTTCCTGCTCACCGAGAGCCAGCATCTCCTCTTCGAGGATCCGACGTTCGCCCTGCTCCTCCGCGGAGCCGCCGAGGCCCTCACGTCGCGCTCGATGACCCTCGTGCTGCTGGTCGCCGGCACCCCGACGGAACGGGCCGGCGTCGAGCAGTATGTGAAGGCGGGCCACGTCGACGGCGTGCTGCTGGTCTCCTCCCATGAGTCCGACCCGCTGCTCGCCTCCCTCGTCGCGGCCGGGATCCCCACGGTCTGCTCGGGCGTCCCGCTCGGCGATCATGCGCACGTTCCCACCGTGTCGGTCGACGAGGAAGGCTCAGCGCGGGCGATGACGCGCTATCTGATCGAGAAGGACTACCGGCGCATCGCGATCATCACGGGTCCCGATGACACGCCCGGCGGTCGCTTCCGCCTCGTGGGGTTTCAGGCCGAGATGGGCGACCGGTTCGATCCGGCGCTCGTCGAGCAGGTGGCCTACGAACGCGGCGCCGGCGCTGAGGCGATGACGCGGCTTCTCGAGCGAGCGCCCGACATCGACGCCGTGTTCGCGGCATCCGACATCATCGCGGTGGGCGCCATGGCGGCCCTGCGCAAGGCGGGCAGGCGTATCCCTGAAGACGTCGCCGTCGCGGGCTTCGACGACTCCGGGCTCGCCGAGACCCAGGAGCCGCCGCTCACCACCATGCGCCAGCCGTGGGACCAGATCAGCGAGCGCATGGTCGACCTCCTCATCGACGCCATCGCCGGCCGCAAGCGCGAGTCGATCGCCCTGCCGACCACCCTCGTGGTCCGCGAGAGCGCCTGAGCGCCCCCGATAATGGGGTCATGACTCAGGAGGCCGACGAGGTCGATCGCATCGTCGAGGCGTGGACCGCGCAGCGCCCCGACCTCRACTTCTCGCCCCTCGAAGTGCTCTCCCGGGTCGACCGGCTCTCCCGCCACCTCGACCGCGCCCGCCGAGAGGCATTCCGCCGCAGCGAGCTCGAGCCGTGGGAATGGGACGTGCTGTCGGCCCTCCGCCGCGCCGGCGAACCGTTCCAGCTGAGCCCGAAGCAGCTCCTGCAGCAGACGCTCGTCTCGAGCGGGACCATGACCAACCGCATCGACCGGCTCGTCGCGCGCGGGCTGGTGCGGCGGGAAGCCGACCCGGACGACGGGCGCAGCATCCTGGTCACCCTCACGCCGGATGGACGGACTCGAGTGGATGCCGCGATCACGCGGCTGGTCGACGCCGAGGCCGTGCTGCTCGCTGCGCTGACGCGCGGCGATCGCGAGCGCCTCGCGGGTCTGCTGCGCAAGCTCAGCCTCGGGTTCGACGCMTGACCAGGCCAGCCCGGCAGATCAGCCGAGCAGCTCGCTGAGCTCGAACCAGCGCGCCTCGGCGGCTTCGCGATCGCTCTCGAGGCCCCCGATGCGGGCCATCTCGGCGGCGATGCCGACGTAGTCCCCCTGGTCGTGATCGGCCAGCCCGGCGCGTCCGGCGAGGATCTGGGTCTCCAGCTTCGCCAGGCGTCGTTCCAGCGCGGCGAGCTCCTTCTGCGCGGTGCGCAGCTCGGCGCCGGCGAGCGCGGGCGCTGCCGTCGGGGACGCGGTCGGCGCGCTCGCCCCCGCGG
>NZ_JBFUFC010000331.1:0-2355 GCF_056403635.1 Microbacterium sp. P2_F9
AGGTGGCGGAGCGGGATGTCGATCGTGACCTCCGTGCCGCTGCCCGTGATGGTGTGCCAGTCGATGGTTCCGCCCAATTCCCCCTGGATGAGGGTGCGGACGATCTGCGTGCCCAGACCCCGGCCGACCTGACCCTCTGGAAGGCCCGACCCGGTGTCGCGCACGCGCACCTCGAGGCTCTCGTCGCCGCGCTCGGCGATGATCTCGACGTCGCCTTCTTGACCGGCGAGCCCGTGCTCGACGGCGTTGGTCACGAGCTCGGTGAGCGCGAGGGCGAGCGGTGTCGCGTACTCGCTCGGCAGGATGCCGAACTTCCCGGTCGACCGCGTGCGAGCGCGCGTGTTCGGCGCGGCGGCGACCTCGGCGACGAGCTTGAGCACACGGGCGAAGACTGCGTCGAAGTCGACGTTCTGCGCAAGGCCCTCGGAGAGGGTGTCGTGGACGACCGCGATCGCCGAGACCCGGCGCATCGCCTGGGTGAGCGCCTCACGCGCCTCGTCGGTGTGCGAGCGGCGGGACTGGATGCGCAGCAGCGAGGCGACCGTCTGGAGGTTGTTCTTCACCCGGTGGTGGATCTCGCGGATCGTCGCGTCCTTGGTGATGAGCTCCTGCTCCTGATGGCGGATCTCGGTCACATCGCGGCAGAGCACGATCGCGCCGATGCGGGTGCCGTGATCGCGCAGCGGGATGGTGCGCAGGCTCACCGTCACGCCGCGGGACTCGATGTCGGCGCGCCACGGCGCCCGCCCGCTCACCACGACGGGAAGCGACTCGTCGAACTGGCGCTTCGCCGGCAGGATGCGTGTCACCACCTCGACGAGCGACTCGCCCTCCAGCTCGTCTTCGAAGCCCAGCCGGTTGAAGGCCGACAGCGCGTTCGGGCTTGCGAAGGTCGTGGTGCCGTCGACGTCGAGACGGATGAGGCCGTCCGAGGCGCGCGGCGCGCCGCGCCGAGGCGATGTCGGCGCGGACAGATCGGGGAACTCCCCGGAGGCGATCATCCCGAACACATCGTCGGCGCAGTCGTTGAAGGTGATCTGCTGCCGCGACGGGGTACGCGAGTCGCCGAGATTCGTGTGCCGAGTGAGCACCCCGATGGTCTGCGACGGCTCGCCGTTGTGGCCGGCACGCACGATGGGCACCGCACGCACGCGGGTGGGCGTCTCTTCGAACCAGTCCGGCGACGCCGAGTCGACGATCTGCCCGGATTGGAAGGCATCCCGCACCTGCGTGCGCCACTGCGGCCGCACCCGGTCGGAGACGATGTCGCGATAGAACAGGGTCGCTGCGCCGCTCGGCCGCGTGTGCGCGACGGCGATGAACGAGTCGTCCTCGGTCGGCACCCAGATCACGATGTCGGCGAACGCGAGGTCCGCGAGCAGCTGCCCGTCGCCGGCCAGACGGTGGAGCCACTCGACGGAGGCTTCATTGGATCGCCCTTGGGCGTAGACGAGATCGCTGAGGGTCGACACGCCTCCCAGCGTAGAGCCAACCGGTCAGGCGGCGTCGCGACGGGGGCGACGGATGCCGCGGCGCACCGCGGGAGCGGACACCGCCGGCGCCGGGACGACGACCTCTCCGACGAACCGCCGGACAGCGAGCGTCAGCGGCGACCGCAGGGCGACCTCGGCGATCGGTCGCGCGGCGAGGATCGCGGCATCCGCCGACCGCGGATCCGCAGGGACGAACCAGACGTCGTCGATGCCGCCGAACCGATCGAGCGTGCGCCGCACCTGCCCGCGGGCGTCGATGCCGAGCGTGCCGGGGCGCAGCCGGTTCGCGATGACCGCGACCGGCGTGGCGCCGATGGCGGCGCGCAGCTCGGCATGCGCCCGCAGCAGCCGGGAGATGCCGACCGGATCGGCGGCCGCGACGGCGACGACCAGGTCGGCCGCAGCGAGGACCGCGAGCGTGGCGGCGTTGCGACGAGGGCCCTCGAGGTCGCTCACGATCTCCTCGTCCCGCTCCAGGGATGCCGCGACATCGACGACGGTGAAGTCAGTCCACTCCCGGCACACGGCGAGGGCGGACGCGACTCGCCCCGCGGTGAGCTCGGGCCAGCGCGACGGCCGATTCAGCCCGGTGAGGACGTCCACGCCGGTGCCGCCGAGGGGAACGCTGATCCGGTCCAGCTCCCGCACATCCAGTTCCCCGCGCTCGGCCTGACGGCAGGCGCTCGGGAAGCCAGGGCCCTCGTCGGCGAGCCCGAGCTGCAGCGCGATCGACGGTGCGTGGGTATCGGCATCCACCAGTCCCACGCGCTTCCCACCGCGAGCGAGCTCGGCCGCCAGCTCGATGGCGAGGGTGGACCGCCCGGGCGCGCCGGCGGGGCCCCAGACGGCGATCACCTTGGGC